>JBAYZR010000366.1:0-3670 GCA_041672425.1 Pedobacter sp.
CGATTTTCAAAAATGCGTCGAATGCCATGGTTTTATCCTCCTTAATGTTGGGTTTGACTACTTACTTCGCAGGTGGCGGCAGATTTGCCACCAGCCGCAGGGATATCGTCAGTTCGTCCAGCTGGAAGTGAGGCTTCAGGAACGCAACCGCCCGGTAAGAGCCGGGCTTGCCCGGGATCTCGACCACATCAACCCGAGCCTCACGAAGCGGGTAGCGCGCTTTCATCTCCTGTCCGGCGTCGTCATCCAGGAGCACATAGTTGCTGATCCAGCGGCTCAGGTAATCTTCCACGTTCTTCCGTGTCATAAAGCTGCCGATCTTGTCCCTCATGATCGACTTCAGGTAGTGGGCAAACCTGGAGACCGCCAGGATGTACTGAAGCTGCGATGAGAGCCGCGAGTTGGCGTTCGCAGAGTCCGTGTCGTACACCGCTGGCTTGTTGCAGGTCTGGGTGCTGAAGAACGCGGCGTAATCCGTATTCTTGCAGTGAACCAGTGGAATGAAACCGAGGTCGGCCAACTCCTTCTCGCGCCGGTCGGTAACGGCGATCTCGGTGGGGCACTTGAGCGCCACCTCGCCCTCGTCGGTCTTGAAGGTATGCACAGGAAGCCCCTGCACCAGGCCGCCACCTTCAACTCCACGGATAGCGGCTGTCCAGCCGTATTTGGCGAATGCATCGGTAATCCGCACCCCCAGCGCATAGGCCGCATTGCCCCACAGATACTTGCTGTGGGTACTGCCGTCCACGTTCTCCTCGAAATCAAAGCTTTCGACCGGAACGGTCGCCTGACCGTATGGCAGCCTCATGAGGATATGCGGCAGGCAAAGCCCCACATAACGTGAATCCTCGGAATCCCGGAAGGATTTCCATTTGGCGTACTCAACGCTCTGGAAGATCTTTGCCATATCTCTGGGATTCCCCAGCTCGGTAAAACTCTCAAGGTTGAAGATGCCCGCCGAAGCAGCGGATATGAACGGCGCGTGGGCCGCCGCAGCCACCTGGGACATCTTCTCTAACAGCGACATATCCTGTGGATGATTGCTGAATTCGTAGTCGCCGATTAGACAGCCGTATGACGCCCCCCCAAAGGTGCCGAACTCCTCCTCGTAGATCTTCTTGAACAAGCCCGACTGGTCAAACTCGCTGGCCTTCTCCATATCCTTGAGGAGTTCATTCTTGGTGATGTTGAGCACCCTGATCTTCAGCCGATCACTGGTCTCGGTCTGACTCACAAGATAGTTGAGCCCTCTCCAGGACCCTTCCAGCTTCTGTAAATCAGGGTGGTGCATAACCTCGTTAAGCTGCGCCGAAATCAGCCTGTCGATCTGGGCGATCCGGGCGTTGATCATCAACTCGGTGTCTTTCGAGATAACAATCGCCCCATCCATGATCTGCTTTACGAATTCACCCAGGATGTCGCGCGCAAAGCCCAACTGGCTGTCATCGCGGGCCATGCGTCCTTCCTGGATTATCTGGTCCAGCAGCCCTTTCTCTTCGGTAACCGCCTCGGGTTGCGCCGTCTGGGCCTGTTCCTTCTCCTGCTCTCCCATAATCGCTCACCTCCTTTATTTCTTGGTTGTCTCGTCGGATTCTGCTGTAATACCTGTTTCTTTGCCCAACTTCTGGAGCGTGTCGGTACTGGCGATTACATCCTGCAAAAGCTCATCAAGCTTGTCATTGCCATCCAGCTTCCCCAGAAGAGCGGACAGCCTTTGGCGCGCCTCAACCAGCTTTCTCAGAGGCTCCACCTGCTGGACCACCTGCTCGGGGTGGAAATCGTCCATGGATTTGAACCTGAGTTCCACGGCCAGCTTGGTATTGTCATTAGTCAGCTTGTTGTCCACCTTGAAGGCAACCCTGGGCTTCATCGCCTCCAGCACCTTGTCGAAGTTATCCCTGTCGATCTCCACAAATTTCCTGTCCTTCACCTTGGGCAACGGCTCGTCGGGCTTGCCGGACAGGTCGGCCAGCACCCCTGCCACAAAGGGAATCTCCTTCATCTCGATTGCGTCGCCGATCTCCACGTCGTAGGTGATTTGTACCCTAGGCGCCCTCACCCTGTCGATCTTGTGTTGCAGGCTTTCTTTCTTTGGCATATATCCCCCTTTCTCCTTCTATTTAGTACCTTAATTCCTGTACAGAATCGCTTTCGTAACATCCATGGCGCAGATCCTCCTGAACAGCTCGCGGGCCTTACCCGAATCATCGTCCGATGGTTCACCAGAGGTGAGGCACTGGTACAGGGCCTCCAGCACCTCGGCTATCCAGATGGGAGATTCCCATTTCTCCAGATGCAGATCATCGACCAGCGCATTGAGACTCTCGATGATCGGTCGCGCCAGATCGTGCCGACCGGCCTTGATGCATAGTTTTGCAATCAGGAGTCTGTAACGGTTCCGCTCCCGTTCGGACGGCATACTGTAGGACGCGCCGAGCAGCCGGTCCAGGGCATCCCTTATTTCCCCTCCTTCCAGCATCCGTTGCGCCTCTTCCCAGACAAGCTCTTCCTGGAGACCGGGTTGCGGGGCCATCGTCACCGCCGCAGCCTGCCGGGAGGTTTCCGGCAACGGCGACGGAACAAACAGGGTAGGGGACTTACCGGCAGGCGGCGTTTTTTGCTCTTCGGCGTTTTGAACAGCCTCCGGCGATGGAGTTGGCTTTTGCCCTGCAACCTGGGCTTTCCTCTCTCCGTACACATTCGTAACCAGCCTGGCGCACTCTTCCAGGGCCTGGCCGATATCCGATATCCGCGGCGCGTCCCGACCGAACTTTTCGTCCACCATTTTGTCAAGCGAGGTAAAGGCCTCCTGACATGACGCCAACTGCTCCAGCAGGGCCGAGCGCTGCTCCTGGGGGGTCTGGGCAACAGCGGAATCAAACTGCTCGACGGTAATCTTCCCTTCCGCGATCAGTTCGTCACGCCGCTGTTTTTTCGCTTCATCGACATCGCCAAACTTGTTCCTGGTGTCTGCCTCGGAACCCACGTCCCGGGATTCCTGCCAACTGAACCAGGAGTGTCCGGCGGCGGTCAGAGGGGTTTGCCTGATGCAGGAGGAAAGTCGCTCATTGAGGAATTCGAAGGGAGCGAGTCGAAATTCGATGTCACCATCTTCGATTGCCGGATAAACAGACTCCCAGAAGTTATTGAGAAGCCCCTCCAGAACCGTGAGACCGGCCAAAAGCCCTTCAAACCCTTCTAATTTGACGAGCGCCTCGGTGAGCCAGGCAGCGATTTGTAGATCCTTGCTCTTTGTGGTCAAGGCATCAACCGCAGTAGTGACAACCTTGTACCAGTCGGCGGACTTGGTTTTACGCTGCCAATCTCCCATGGCAAGGTCGTCTTCCGATTTGCGGGCCTCCTTGATATCTTCGTACACCTGCGTGTAGCGCAGATCTTCACCGGCAGGGCTGTCTTCCGGCAGCGGCGCCAGAAGCGCATCAATGTCAATGACTGTTTGCATGGGTCACCACCAATTCCCTGATCTCCAACAATCCCTTCTCAGCTTCACCCACTTGCAGCAGGTGCTGCCCCATACCGCGATAGAAGCCTTCGCCCAGCTCTTCCCAGACGGTCATTCGGCCCAACCGCACCAGGTCGTCGGTACTGGAGGCGCTACCCGGATAAAGCACCGGGACAAAACCGTTGATTGCAAGGCCTTCCACTGTTA
>JBAYZR010000367.1:0-3665 GCA_041672425.1 Pedobacter sp.
GGAGAAGGATTATCCGAAGCTGGAGAAAAAAGCAGCGGACTGCCCGTATCCACCCTATGCGGATGATTTTTCACAGGAGCAGCATCAGTACGGACCGTTCCAGGCAATAAAGGAAGCGCATAAAAAATAAACCGGCGCGAAACCAAGAGGCAGAGATAGCTCATGATCTATTGCACAGGGGGCGGCCAGGACACTGGTTTCTGGCGCCCCCTGAAAGATGAGGTCGGTGTTGTGATTAACAAAGTTGTTCTGGAAAAAAGTTTGAACCACTCGATCTGATTACCTGTCGTCTTCCGCCTAAAACCTGAACAGTTACAAACCGTAACGAAAGTTGAAAATGCAGACATTAATCGACCTGTTCAATACGTTCGAAACGCTGGGTGATAAAACCGCCTTTGTAAACCGTACCGGCGTTAGACGACTCGTGGTTTCCTATCGGCAATTCCACGATCTTGCGCTGAAGATGGCAAATCTTCTGGAACAAAACGGTGTGGAGCACGGGGACAGGGTGCTGATTTGGGGGCCCAACTCTTCCTGGTGGGCAGTAGCTTATTGGGGCATCATCATCCGTGGCGCTATCGCTGTCCCGGTGGACTTTATGTCCGATCCGGCGCGAGCGGATTCCATTCGCAGCCTCACGAAGGCCAGAGTTGTCCTACAGAGCCGCTTCAAACCCGAGCGGATTACGGCAGCCAATTCGATACTGCTGGAAGACCTACAGTATCTGCTCGAAGACATTCAACCGATAAAAGAGATTGCATTCGCAGTACCTGATGATACTGCGCAACTCATCTACACTTCCGGTACTACCGGCAATCCGAAAGGGGTCGTCCTGACCCACAAAAACCTGGTCGCCAACGTGATCCAGATAAACCTGGCTGTGCCGATCATTACCCCCGAGTTCAACTTCCTCTCCTTGCTGCCGCTATCCCACATGTTCGAACAGATGGGCGGGTTTTTTACCCCGCTCTACCATGGAGCGACCATCGTGTATCTGCGCACCCTCAAGCCATCCGCGATCATGGAAGCGCTGAGCGAGGAGGACATCTATATCATAATGTCCGTTCCCCGTCTTATGCAGCTGCTTAAAACAACCATCGAGCGGGAACTTGAGGATAAACATCTCTCCGGTCTGTTCCGGTCGTTGACGCAGCTCGCAACAAGGCTCCCGAAACAGGTGCGCCGGACACTCTTTTTCTCTATACAAAAAAAGTTCGGCCCCAATTTCACCGCCTTCGTATCAGGTGGCGCCGCACTGGATCCGGAGGTTTTCAATTTCTGGAGCAGCATGGGATTCACAGTCCTGGAGGGGTATGGACTCACCGAAACCTCGCCCGTGCTCTGTGTCAACACCATGGAGCGCCAGGTGGCAGGTTCGGTCGGACCTCCCATGCCGGGGATCCAGGTTAAGATAGAGGGAAAAGAGGTACTGGTGCGCGGGGATAACGTCTTTTCCGGCTACTACGAGAATGAGCAGGCCAGCCGCGACGCCTTCACTGACGACGGCTGGTTTCGGACCGGCGACTTAGGCGAGATCGGTCCGGACGGCGGGCTCATCATAAAGGGCAGGGGCAAGGAGTTGATCGTAACCGGTTCCGGGGTCAACGTCTATCCCGACGAACTGGAAGCGGTGCTGAACAAGATCGCCGGGGTGAAGGAGTCGTGCGTCATCGGTGTCGAGAGGGGAGGGGGGGAAGAGGTGCATGCCGTGCTGCTCCTGGACGGAAGCGGCAAAGCTCCTGAAGAGATAATCGGTCAGGCGAACAGCCTTCTGGACGCGATGCACCGGATTACCGGCTACACCCTTTGGAACGAGCCTGAATTTCCCAAGACCACGACACTCAAGATCAAGAAGTTCGCGGTTAAGGAGGAGCTGAAAAAGGTACAGGAGGGAGGCGACGCAACCGTCAGCCGGGACAGTCTGCTCAACCTGCTTGCCAAGGTGACCGGTACGAATGTCGCTCAGATTCGCGAGGAATCCCTGCTTGTAACTGATCTGGGTCTTACATCCATAGATCGGGTCGAACTGGTAAGTTTCCTGGAACAGGAATACCGCCTCGATATCGAAGACTCCCAGATCGGGCCGCAGACGAAGGTCTCGGATTTGCGTAGAATCATCGCGAAACGGGAAAAGCTGACCCAGCATGACCATTTCCGATTCTGGACCAATGCCCGCTTCTTCCAGGGGTTGCGAATGGTTTGGGATACCCTGTTTCACGGCCCCTTGTTTCGCAGCTTCGTCACACTTGATGTACAAGGAATTGATAATCTGGAAAAACTGGATGGCCCGGTTTTTTTCGTGGCCAATCATCTAAGCTACCTGGACCAGCCCGCAGTCATGTTCGCGCTCCCGCCGAAACTCCGCAAAAATACAGCCACAGCCGCTTGGGAAGAGTTCTTTTTCGGTGACTACCATGGGATCAATCGAATCATGAGGCGCTTAAGCTACGAGTATGCCACCATTTTGTTCAACCTGTTTCCCCTGCCCCAGTCACAGGGGTTTAGCGGCTCGCTCAAATTCATGGGAAGGCTCGCTGATGCCGGTGTTAACATCCTGATCTTCCCTGAAGGAGGGCATTCCAGAGACGGCAGATTGCATCAGTTCCAGTTGGGGCTGGGCATCATGGTCAAGGAGCTGGGGATTCCGGTCGTGCCGATAAAAATCAGCGGAACCGATCACGTTCTTCCGCACGATGCCAATATTCCCAAACAGGGACGAGTGACGGTAACCTTCGGAAAACCGCTGCAATTTCGTTACGAGGAGCCGGTAGAGATTGTGGAAAAGACGCGCCAGGCGGTGGAGAGACTATGAACACATTAATTTAAAAGGAGAAAAATCATGGGATTTAAGCAAGTACGATTCAAGATGTTGTTAGTAGCGGCCACACTCTCTTTATGCGGAGTGGCGCATGCTGGTATTACCGTTCAAATGAACACTGTTGACGAAAAGGGAACCGGAAAATCTGTTGGCCGGATAGTCGTCAGCGAAACACCATATGGTGTTGTGTTCAGCCCCTCTCTTGCCGGGTTACCGCCAGGGTTACATGGTTTTCATGTGCATGAAAACCCGAGTTGCGGGCCCAAGGAGAAGGACGGGAAGATGGTTCCTGCATTGGCTGCGGGAGGGCATTACGATCCGTCCGGAAGCAAGCGCCACGGCCTGCCTTGGGGTGATGGACATCTCGGTGATTTGCCTGCGCTATTCGTAGATGCCATGGGTAATGCAAATAATCCGGTATTGGCGCCCCGGCTTAAAATTGCAGATCTGAAAGGGCGCTCTTTGATGATCCATGCCGGAGGTGACAATCATGCAGATCATCCAGCTCCCCTTGGTGGGGGCGGCGCACGCCTGATATGTGGCGTTATTGAGTGATTTACCGACAAATCGCCCCGGCACGAGTAATCCGTCGCAGTCAGCACAAGGGAGTCAACCTGATAGGAGCAAGTCATGAAACCCTCCGACAGTTCTCAAAACTCCAATCGCCGGGTGCTCGTCAAACCCATGAAATCGGTGGCGGCGTTCTTGCTCAGCATTGCGCTGTTTATACCAGCGGCGGAGTTATCGGCGGCAACAGTGGAATACGACCTCACCATCGCCCGTCAGGAGATAAACTTCACCGGCCAGCCGGTTCAGGCGCTCACCATCAATGGCCAGTTGCCGGGGC
>JBAYZR010000368.1:0-3663 GCA_041672425.1 Pedobacter sp.
GGGATTTTGAAACACTGCGGGAAATAACGGCTATGGCGCCAAGGCCCAACAGGATTGCCAGACCGGACAACATCAAAGTGGTGCGGAAGATGTTGATGCTGACGTTGCCGAATTTCAACATTTTCTGTTGCTGGTTTTTTGTCGCGGTTGCTTCGATGGTCTGAATCAAGGATATGATTTCATCAAGCTTGCCTTTCATGAAGTGATCACTATCTGCAGCACGGATATGAGAGTGTTTGCTTGCAGCACTGAATTCCTGCTTGTATATTTCCTCGAATTCATCATGCAGAGAGTTGAATTGGGCAATGGGGATACTTCTCTGTTCCGGAAGTTCATAGACCCGCTCAATGAGGGCTTTGAAATCTTGTATCCGTTCACCACGTTTTTACCCTGAAAAAAATCCGTGCGTTCACATGAGGTTTCGGTTATGTAATACTGCATGACCGAAACCCTGACTTATCGGAACCGTACCATTACCCAAGACGATATCTCCTTCATCCAGAAGGTAATTGCCGACCATCATGCCGAAGGCCGCACGGCCATCTCCCGTTTGATCTGCCAAGCCTGGAACTGGCGGCAGGTCAATGGCCAACTGAAAGACATGGTCTGCCGGGGGCTCTTGCTCATCCTTGAGCGGAAGCAACTTATCTCCCTGCCGCCCCGAATAAAGGGCAATAACAACTCACTCCGGCACAAGACCCCTCAGGCGACCATGGAGGTCAGCCAACACCCTGTCACGGATCAGGTCAAAAACCTCAAGCCCATTGAACTTCGACAGGTCCGCAGATCAGCTGAGGAAAGACTTTTTAATAGTCTGATTCAGCAATTCCACTACCTCGGCTATTCGCAACCGGTTGGCGAGCACCTCAAGTACATGGCCTTTGCCGGTGATCGGCTTCTGGCCTGCCTTGCCTTCTCTTCAGCCCCTTACGCACTTGCCTGCCGCGATGCCTTCATCGGGTGGTCGCCAGAAGCCCGGGAGCGCAACCGGCATCTGTTGGCCTACAACACCAGGTTCCTCATCCTGCCATGGGTACGAGTGCCTCATCTCGCCTCTCATCTGCTCGGCCTTACCGCCAGGGTTATCTCCGATGATTGGCAAAGGCTCTACCATCATCCTGTCTTCTGGCTCGAAACCTTTGTCGACACCGAACGATTCGCCGGAACCTGTTACCGGGCCGCCAACTGGACCTGGCTCGGTCTGACCTCAGGTCGTGGCAAATACAATCTCAGCCAGCAAAAACTTACTTCCATCAAGGCCATGTATGGCTACCCCTTGACTCGCGATTTCCAGAAGAGGCTCTGCCATGAATAGACAAGAGGCGGAACGCATCTATGACGCGGGCAAGGAGGTGGTGATCGAGACCCTCCTGGCCATGGACGCCCGTCTCAATGCCTTTGAGCAGAGAATCCGTGAACTCGAAAGAGTGATCGCCGCCCTGACCAGAAACTCTTCAAACTCCTCGCGGCCGCCATCCTCGGACCTGCCAGGAACCAAAAAGACCAAGCGCATCAGGCCTGGAAATCGTAAACAGGGCGGCCAGCCTGGCCATAAAGGCAAGAAACGGGAACTCTTGCCGCCGGAAGAGATGGACCAAATCCATAACCTTTTCCCGGAACGCTGCGAATGCTGTCAACTTCCCTTTTCGTCAGCGCATCTGATTCCTTCTCCGCAACCGACACGCCATCAGCTCTTTGAACTGCCGGTGGTCACCCCGACCAAAGAGGAGTATCGTTGCCACACCTTGCTCTGTCAATGTGGGCATCGCACTGCCGCCTCGTTGCCAAGCCACATTGCCCAGTCCAATTTCGGCCCTCGGGTCCACGCCGCCATCGCCTATCTGGCCTCGGTCCACCGTGGCAGCCGCAGAGGGATTGCCGAGATCATGGACAACTTCTTCAACCTTGACATCTCTACCGGGGCCATCTGCAATGCTGCCGAACGTGTCTCCGAGGCCTGTGTTCCGGTAGTCAATGTGATCAAACGCTATACCGCCACCGCCCTGACCCTCAATATCGACGAGACCGGCTGGAAGTCAAAAGGCGACAGGCGTTACCTCTGGACCTTTGCCTCCCCCTTGGCCGTCCTGTTTGTCATCGCCGCCAGCCGCGGCGCCAAGGTGCTCAAAGAGGTGCTGGGCGACACCTTTGCCGGCATCATCACCAGCGATGATCATTCCGCCTATAACTCCTATCATAAACACGGACTCCGCCAGCTCTGCTGGGCGCACATCATCCGAAAGTTCAAGGGACTCAAGGATGGCCGTTCAAGCCCGGACGCCTACCTCTTTTCCAAAAATATGCTCAAGGAGATCGGAACCATCTTCACTTACTGGCATGCCTACCCGGATTCCGGCTGCTCTCGGTCGCAACTCTGGTTAGCCACCGCTCTCATTCGAGGCAGGATGAAACGGTATTGCAACCATTACCTGAACAGCAATGACCCGCTGGTTCAGACCCGGGCCAAAAGGACGCTGCGAAATTGGGACTACCTCTTTACCTTCCTTGCCCATGAAGGCGTCGAGCCCACCAACAATGCCGCCGAGCGCGCTATTCGGCCTGCCGTGCAGTGGCGTAAAATCTGCCTCGGTTCGCAGTCCGTCAATGGAGAACGTTTCACAGAAAGACTGCTGACAGTTGTCCGCACGTGCCAGATGCATGGCGTCAATTCCTTCGAGTTTCTGGCCAAGGTGTTGAGTGACACATCTGCAGGCCAACCCTCTATCCCGTCCTTGCCTTTTCTCCTTCCCAACTGACCGCCCATTCAAGCGGGCACCGACTGGCTCGGTGCCCCATCACTCATCCTGGCTGGCTAATGCCCGGTGAACGGATACGATTCTTCGGATAAGAATCAAGTATTGTGACATAACCGTTTTTAATTGCCTGATACTTCTCGACTAACAAGGTAGTATCTGCTTCTGTTTCCTTGTAAGATCTCATACCCGTACCTTACGCTTCACGAGTTTTCTTTAGTCTTGCGAAATTTTCAGACACTGAACAATTTGACTTTTTCTCTGAGCAAACTGGTATATTTGGATACCTTCATCTTTGCTCGCCGTTGAGACTCCTTTCAGTCTATCGACACAGAGGTCAAAATGACCCAGTTCTCGAGATATTTCAGCTTTCATCAATTTCTCATAGTCGTGATTATCACCTAATAATTTGTCGAGATGCATCAGATTATTCAGGAACAATTCTCTATGCTTCTTGAATAGATCGGGCTGCTTATCCTCATATCGAACGAAATCGTTTATGAGCCACCATAGACGAATCCTCATGTATTTCTCGCGATTAGAGTCGTCGGAAAACGTCTTCGCCTCGATAGCTGAAATGTAATCGTCAATCTGCGGATCTATTAATGATTTTGCATTTTTCCATTCTTCTGGTGCCTCAAAGTCTTCACCTCTAAACCAATCGTACTCACCTATAACAATTGCATCTTCAATCCAAAACAGATTGCGGCAATCAGGACATTTCACAATCGCAGAATACTCGGGTAGCATTTCTGCATCCATTTTTCCGTCGGTCCAGTAGATAGCCCCAAATGTGTTCCCAGAAGCAAGACTACTTCTCTGAATAGTTATTTGACAAGTCGGACATTTTCCGTATATTGATGGTCCTGGGTACATGGTCTACCTCCTTCGTACCCGTTCACCGCGTTTT
>JBAYZR010000369.1:0-3644 GCA_041672425.1 Pedobacter sp.
GCCATCTTTGCCGTTCCTTCAATCACAAAATCCTCGACGTAGCATTGCTACGCCTGCGGTTTTGCTCAATCAGGAACAACAAATCTGACCCAAATCCGTGCGTAAAACTTGGTATATCAGTTTATTAAGACTTAAAAAACCCCGTCCTTTGGGCGGGGTCAGCGTCCGTTGGCTTTGCCTGTAGTTTGCCCATCTGCTACACACTCTACTTGAGTTGTCCCCACAATTCTAAGTAGGAGGGAGTAACAGATGAGCAGGTTTAAGAAGCTATCGCATGTATTATGGTGCTGTCAATATCACATAATATGGGTTCCTAAGTTTCGGTACCGGGTGTTAAGTGGTCCGGTGGGCGAAGAGGTTCATAACTGCATCCACGTGTTTGCCGGTCGTTTGGGCTGTGAGATAATAGAATTGAACGTGCAACCTGACCATGTGCATCTGTTGGTGAAGGTACCGCCCAAAGTATCGATTTCAGATCTCATGGGCTCAGTCAAAGGTCAGACAGCAATCCGAGTATTCAAAAAGTTTCCATACCTCCGTGAACGCCCCTATTGGGGCAATCATTTTTGGGCCAATGGTTATTGCGTAGATACCGTTGGGCTTGACGCGGAAATGCTACGAAAATACATCATCTACCAGGAACGCAACGAACGCGCACAGGACAAGAGATAAAAGCATAGATGGGGACAACTCAGCGTGCCTTCTAAGAAGGCGCGCAACGACGCCCCCCTTCGGGGGGTAAAAGCAAAGCCCCGTTCTTTGAGCGGGGATTCAACCGTCGTTTACTCTGACTCCCTTACTTCTTCAAAACAAATCGCACCATGCCGGATGCTCTTTCCTTAAGCCGCCTCCAGCATCTCACCTTGTCTCCGTGCGATCTCGATGATTGCTGATGAATCATCCTCTCGCCATTGCCGAGATCCGCACGGAATCGGCTCAATCCGGCTGTCTATGCGAGCCGCCAACCTCCATAGAAGATTGATACCGCTCCGGTCCTTCATGTCGTCAAACTGGGAAGAAACCACCAGCAGGTCGATATCACTCCAATCTTGTGCATGTCCTGATGCATGTGAACCAAAGACTATTGCCCGTTCCACAATTATTCCGTTCGCCGCCACTGCAACAAGATAATTTTGGACAGATTTCAGAACAGACTGTTCAAGCATTTCAATACCTCATGTATTCTGATCAGATATCCATCGGCTTCTTCACGTGAAGGTGGAGGTAAAAGCATTTCCGGATAGCGCCCCTCGATATTGAACTCACTGACCTCAGCAAGGAGATCAATCTGATCATCTGAAAGTTTCAAGCCGGCCTTTTGGGACAACCTCACCAGATTGTGTATCTTCGAGGCCAGCTCCCCGGTAGTTTTACAGACATGGGCTTTTAGCGTCTTTTCGAGCACCAGATGGGCAAAAAACAGACCATGCCTTATCTTGCCTCGTGTAACCAAATCCTGCGCTACACTCCAATCCTCTTCAGCGCTTTTACGCCAATGAGCTATCTGTTTGCCGATGTCTATCATGAAGGCACATGACCGCTATCCAATATACTCTCTCCTCCGAGCCATATTACTCGCCCTTGGTCAGCGCAATGGCATCAGACAGCTTGATCGCCCCGGTATAGACTGCCTTGCCGGTGATTACGCCGGTGACGCCGCTTTGCTCAATGGCCATCAGGTTTTCGATGTCCTTCAGACTGGAGACGCCACCTGAGGCGATTACCGGGATGGCAACGGCCTTGGCCAAGGCCAGTGTCGCCTCAAGATTGGGTCCCTGTAGCATGCCGTCACGGCTGATATCGGTATAAATAATGGCCGCCACACCGCAATCTTCAAATTTTAGCGCCAGTTCCACGGCCGTAACGCCGGTGACCTCGGCCCAGCCTTGCACCGCCACCATGCCGTTTCTGGCGTCGATACCTACCACGATCCTGCCGGGAAACCTGGAGCAGGCTTCTTGCACCAGATCCGGATTGCGCTGAGCAGCAGTGCCGATGATGACGCGGGAAAGCCCCAGGGAGAGATAGGCCTCAATGGTGGCGATGTCCCGAATGCCGCCGCCTAGTTGAGCCGGTATGGTGATAGTCTTTACGATGGCTTCAATGGCGGCCCTATTCCTGGGTTCACCGGCAAAAGCACCGTCCAGATCGACGATATGCAGCAGCTCAGCCCCCTGGTTCTGCCAGTCAAGCGCCTGGGCGGCCGGGTTGTCGTTAAAAACGGTGTCCTTGTCCATCAGCCCCTGTTCGAGACGAACACAGTTTCCATTTTTTAGGTCAATAGCTGGTATAATAATCATTTCAACTCCGCAAAATTCTTTAGTATCCGCAGCCCCAAATCCTGCGACTTCTCAGGATGGAACTGGGTGGCAATTATGTTGTCCTTCCATATGGCGGAACAGAACTCCATGCCGTAGCTGGTGGTGGTGGCAATCAGCGATTCGTCATCAGGTTTTACATAGTAGGAATGTACGAAGTAGACGTTTGTACCGTCTTTGATGCCGTTAAAGACTGGTGGTCTGCGTTTGAAGGTGAGCTGATTCCAGCCCATGTGCGGTACCTTGAGTTCCTCGTTATTCTCCTGCATACCCTCGGGAAAACGGAGGACATGGCCAGGAATTACGTTCAAGCCCATATACAGGCCGAACTCGACGCTATCGGTAAAGAGCATCTGCATGCCAACGCAAATGCCTAAGAAGGGACGTCCCCCGGCAATGACCTGCAGGATCGGCTCGACGAAATCACCCTGTTCCAGGTTGCGCATGCAGTCGCGGAAAGCCCCCACACCAGGTAGTACGACCTTCTCCGCATCCAGCACAACCTGTGGGTCTGCGGTAATAACCGCCTCCGCGCCGATCTTCTCAAAACCTTTTTGCACTGAGCGCAGGTTACCCATTCCGTAGTCTATTATTGCGATCATATCCTCAGCCTGCAATCCTTGAAAAATCGGCAATTCGCCCGAACATGCGGGCGATGGCTGTCAGAAGCGCCAGGCGGTTTGTTTTGACCTGCTGGTCCTCGGCCATGACCATGACCTTGTCGAAGAAGGTATCCACCGGTCCGCGCAGGGTGGCGATCCTGGTCAGCGCTTCCAGCCATGCCCCCTCTGAAAACTTTGTATCTACCGAGCGCTTCACGGCCTGGAAAGCCTCGTACAGACCGTCTTCGGCTACGTCCTGGAACAGGGCCGGGTCCACAGGAACATCCGTCCCATCCTTGATGATGTTACCGATTCGCTTGAAGGCGACAGCCAACGGCTCAAAACCGGGGTGGCTCTTGAATTCGGCCAGAGCCGCGACACGGGCCTTGACGTCCACCATGTCGTTGAAGCCGGCTTCAACAGCTGCGTCGATTGCATCACCGGGGTAGTCGTTGCTCAGCAGGTTGACAAAACGGGCAAGAAAGAACTCCAGAACGTCGTTGGCTACCCGTTCCTTGGGTCGGTTCAGTTTAGCTGCCAACAATTCCAGCGATTGGTTGATGATGGTGGTAAGTGGGATGCGGTAGCCCTTATCCAGTATGATACTGATAATACCGATGGTGGCGCGCCGCAGGGCATAAGGATCGGCGGCGCCGGTCGGAATCAGCCCTACGCCGAAACAACCGCATATTGTGTCCAGTTTGTCGGCGATGGAAACAAAGGC
>JBAYZR010000370.1:0-3635 GCA_041672425.1 Pedobacter sp.
CCTCGCGAGCCACGTTCGGCAGGGTACCGTCGGATTGGGTATGAGCAATGAACAGTATTATTTCCATAGATTCCTCCATAAATTAATATTCATTTCGTTTAGGCACTCGGCAAAGAATAAACATTCCATCTTACATTTCATCTTTGGGGCGTATTTCGCCGCGCCTCAATCGCAAAATCCTCAACGTAGCATTGCTACGCCTGCGGTTTTGCTCAATCGGCACGGCAAACTCCGACCCAAATCTGAACGTTATATGGAACATTTATTCTTTGCCGAGTGCCTTACTGCTTGATCCAATCTACAATTTCGCGGGCTATCTCGTCACTGGAAAGGTTCTTGACGATCCTGGTCTCTCGCCGCTGACTCGGAAGTTCGACACTGCTGTAAGTTACTCCTGTCGCCCCGACCTGTGTCGGTTGGGCCTTCTGTAAGGCAGGCATGACGGTACGCATGTTCAACATGCCGATCTGCGGGTTGTTGGGGGGCTCGGGAAGGTTTCCGGTTGCCCAGGCCAGAACAGCCGGCGCTCCGGCGCAGACGGATACCTGGTACTGTCCTCCCTCGATCCTTTCCAGAACCTTCAGCGAACCGTCTGCCTGAACCGTTAGTTCATCCACCCCCAGGAACTGGTCCATGATACCCAGCTGTTCGCCGATCATCTGCATGGTCACACCGGCGTCACGGGACGCCGAGGCGCAACCGCCGAAAAGTAGGAGGCGGGAGCGGTCAAGTCCGGGAATGGTCTCAATCCCCCCGGCCAGGGCGGCAGCCACCTCGCAGGGATCGGTGAAGCCACTTGCCGTACCGTCGAGCACCACCAGCTCGAATGAAACCTTCTGGGCGATGGTCATCATCAGCTGCTGTAGTTTTGCCTTTGGCCCCAGGCTGACCAGCCAGACCTTGCTCCCAGGCGCATTTTTCGACAGGTTTGCCGCCTCGTAGAGCGCATGCCCGGCCCAGGGGTCGAGAACAGACGGCAACATCATTTCGTTTTTTAGCGCCGGTCCAGTCGGTCCTTCAATCGGGGCCAGGGTCTGCAACGGGTCGGGGACAATGCTCCCGCAGACAACAATGTGAAATCCTCCGTTCATTTCATCCTCTCCTTGTTAGTCCGATATGTTATTACATTGTTTCACGTGGGCATGATGAATCCATGACCACCCTATCTGGCTTTATTCTGCTTGCCTGATTTTTGTTTGGCATCGGAAGGGGGGCAAGAGATAGCGAGCGACTGTTCAAAACGTTTTATATCTTCAAATATCGCCCGTAGGTCATAATCAAATTTTTTTGCATGTTCGTCACGTATGCGGCGTGTTTCCTCAACGATCGGGTCAGTCCACATAGTTTTCACCCATTAATTCCTCCGGTGTGCAGATAACCGGTGTTTGATAACCTGTATGAACGCAAGCCTTGCTTATTGCCTGTCGCTTTGTGGCGTTGGCTATATGCCTACAATTCCATGTTAACAGATAATCCATGCCATGCACAGCAGCAACAGCCACATGAAGCGCATCCTCCGCAGCATTCGCCGGAAGCGCTGCGTCGGATAAAAGCCGCTCGGCAAGCAACAGGACAGAGTCGGACAAATGCAGCAATGTTAGATTTTGAGAAAAAAACAGCCGCCTTGACGCTGCTTCCTCGTCACCTCCGCCAGCCTCTTTCAATACCAGTGGTGAGATAAAGAGTGTCCAGTTATCACGGGCATCCCACCATTCCAGCGTCAGTTGCTGATGTCCGGCTACTATCAGATCACGACTCGGTCGAGAGGCGAGATAACTGATAACCGATGTTTCAACGTAGACGGTAGGTTTTGACATTCATAACCTCTTAAAAAATGAACCCTTGCAAAAAGAATGTCATCCCCGAATGTTTCTATCGGGGGATGCAGATTTGCAGGGTGGGCAAGGTAAATCCATGCTCACCCTATCGGGCTCTTGGAATACAGATCGTAGGCTGGATCAAACACAGCGGATCCGGCAGGTACATCTGCAATCGGTGCGCTTCGCTTCATCCACACACTCCTGCTGCGTAACGCAATGGTGCAACAAGCCCCCGCTTGCGTTTCCAGATTCGGCAAGCAGGTGCTTGGTAACGCGGGTGAAATTTGCAGGTTGCGTTGAGCAGGTTCATCGTGAAACGCAACATATCCGACGTCAGCAATAGGTCACATTTTGTTCCTCAACGCGACCTACCCGGCTTTACAGCTATTTGGGATTTATCCAATATGTTGTCCTCTCACGAATATCCCACAATTTCCTTTCAGCTAATGCCTCAGCAACCCCTTTGTAGCCTGGATATATCGTTGCTGCATTTATTCCTTCGCGGTTTAATAACCGAAGTAATTTTCTCGCTTCCGAGCAAGGCAATGTGAAGTGCCCCATGACCGGATCGTTACATCGTAACGAATTCCATCTCTTCTCTACAATAGCATCTACAGGTTCTATGGTTACACCATTATGAAGCTCGTCTTTCGTTAATATCCCCGTTGTAAAAATTCCACCTTGCGCGTGAAGATTTGGATTAGTCGCACGAGGGGCAGAGACGACGTACACAGCCATTTTCCCTTTTGAATCACTTGGAAATGCTTTGCGCATAATCCAGTCTAAATTCAAAGCCCATACACTCATAAAGCTGCTCCGGTTCTCAGTAGCTTCTTTTGACACTTCTATTGCTGCTTTTTTTGCAGCGAAATATGCTGCCACAAGCGGCTTGTCACTCCAGTCTAAAAGACGTGTAGGCACTTCATAGTGTTGTGCAAGAGCAAGAAGAGGCAACAACTCATCGACTGGCCAACCATGATTCTCAATCTTGTTTTTGAGATCCAGCCATCCTTTAGGTGTTCGAAGTAGGTTACTATCACCAGGCACATGAAGACCTTGTGCATCAATAGACCAATGGAACTCATGTAGTCTTTGGAATTCAGCATCTATCTGATCTTGGTTGGTCGGCTGGATTCCTTCTTTTGGCGCAAATGTGTAGCCAAGCGTAGCTTTAGGGGAATCTCGAAGTGCATTAGGAATGAGTTTGTAACTATCATCCGAATGACCCCGGAAAGCCCAAAATTGTTGTGTTTCACCCCACAAACTATTTGTACGTCCAAGTTTGAGCAGTAGTTCCTCAGCAGAGGGGCATATTATTTGTTGGATGGCAGTAGGCATTTGTAACTCCCAGAATTTTCTAGAATTGATACCATCTGACCAACGTATTAAGTGCCTATGTGGCGATATAACATGGGGGGCGCTGGAGCATGAGAATGTTAACAAACAGACTACTGTCCACCGCGAACAGGCCACACATAGCTGTAGTCGTTCTTATTGCTGATGATTGCGCCGCCGTAGTGCATGCCCACTTTCAGGTCAGTAGAACTGACAAGGTCACTGAACGACCAGTAGTAATCTGCCTGGACGTCATTGAAGCCATTAGCGTTGAACCAGATCGTCGTAGGTTCGTATGCCGAAGTATTAGGGCGGTTACTTCGGAACGCCGCAAGTTCACTCGCAGTTGGTAACCGCCAGTCACTGTATCCACCGTAATTCAGTTTCCCCACCCAGATCATAGCATCGTACCAGTTCATCCTGCCGGCAATATTGCCGTTGCGTGGCCACATCAGGCCAGTTCGCGGATCAGTGTGTATC
>JBAYZR010000371.1:0-3599 GCA_041672425.1 Pedobacter sp.
TACCTTCAGCGGCGATTCTCCAGAGGTCAACCGTTTACTAAAATCGTGGGGGAATGTTTCTTCACCGGCTGCAATGGCACTTGAAATACTCCTGGCTTCAGTTATGTCTTCCAGTTCCTCAAGACGATCTGCTACGGTCTTCCATTCTGCAAAAGGGATTACAACGTATTCCGGCCGCCCGTCATGTTCTATAATTTGAATGTTCATTTGTAAACGTCTCCTCTCGCACCGATCTTGATAAGGGACCCCTCATCTTCCCCCGAGGGAATCTAAGGGGACGTTGTTAAGTTGTCAAGCAACGGGAATCTAAGGGGACGGGAATCTAAGGGGACGTTGTTAAGTTGTCAAGCAACTGTCAAGAAGAGGCTGGAGGAAAAACTGGGGACACTCCCTAGTTTTTCTGCTAGATTGTCCAGCAATTCAACGTAATACGGGGAGCGTCCCTAGTTTTTCCCACAGTCAAGCAGGAGACTTTCAGTGGAGCTGGGAAAGGACAAGAAACTCCGAGATACGGTAGCTGATTTGGAAAAACGGTTAAATATGTGCAATGTGTAGCCCTACACCGTTGTTTTCCCCCGGGGAGATCCCACACGACGTATGAAACGAAGACGGCCACCGGGAAAGTATAAAGGGGTCGGGAAAGTATAAAGGGGTCGTATAAAGGGGTCGGGTCGTATAAAGGGGTCGCGTCTCAACTCTAGACATGTCAAGATTTGAGACGCGACCCCTAGGAAGTCCGCATTTGCACCCATCCCAATCATGAGATTCATCCCTGGATGACCCGCAATGCCTACATTTACATCCACCCCCAATCGTGTAACTCTTCATGTTCTTTTCCGCATTTAGTGCACTTACATTTATCCCAATTATGGTCTTCATCCCGTTGCTTCCCGCACTTAGCACATTTACACCCATCCCACTGATGTCTATTGGGATCAACAGTTCTACAAATTTTACATTTAGCGCAATCATCATTACTTAAATGATGTTTCTCATCTCGAACTTTACCACACTGATTGCATTTACAACCATCCCAGGAATGAGCATTTTGCCGTGTTACATGGCACCTCTTACATGTTTCACAGTCATTATCCCAGTCATGCCCTTCAGTCCTGGTTTTACCGCATATCGTACAGGTACACCCCTCCCAAGTATGAAATCCAAATTTGCATGAGAGTCCCATATCTCAAGTCTCCTTTGTGATTATTGACGCCGAAGCAAGATATTTCAGGTGATTGAAATCGGTAACGCATTGTTGCTTCAAGCATGGTCACCCTCTATTTCGGGAAACATCTGTGCCTTCGTTGTCGTCTTTCAGAATCCCGGCCAGAAAGGATTAACACCCTTCTCCGCCAACAAAAGCCAGGCCGTGGCACCCACATGCGGACGCTTGAAGTACAGCCAGTCGCTTCCATCAGAAAGCTTGAACCCGGTTGTTATGGATTCTTTATTTGCAGCTGGTATCGCGCCGGTGGACAGTTGTGCCGCTTTGAGCAGCGCCAGATAGGTGTCGGCGCTTGCTTGCCTGCCCACGTAACGGAAAGCTTCCGTCATCTGGGCGGTTCCTTCATACCACACACCATCCAGATCATCATTGAAGTCGAAACCTAAAGCTGCTGTTTTGTCCGTATTAAGCACCAGCATATGCTGTTCGGCAAACGTCAAGGCATTTCGATAGGGAATCCCATCATCCTTAAGCGACAAAATAGCCCAAGCCTGCACATCCAGCGGTAACTGGTGCGCGGTGGTGTTGATCGTTGCACCATCAGTCCCGGTCCCGGTACTAAATTTACCCTGTCCTTGTGAGCCATCCCACATGGCGATGACAAACTGTTTCGCTGCCTGGGCGCGGTCGCGCCACTTGGTATCCCCAGTAATGGTATAGAGGCGCTGAAACACGGCGTAGAGGTCAATGTTGTGTTCGGATGACTTGTATGTCTGCTGCTGTTGCACGGGCTGTGACACAGACGGTTCCCAACCGTAATAACCGGCGGTGTAGCCACCTGCTCCACGGGTATCACGGCAATTCGCTTCGACCCAATCAGCCAGATTGATAACCGCGGTGAGGTACTTGGTGTCCTTTGACACATCATAGTAGGCAAGCAGCGCGAGCATGGCCCACGCCATGTTGCCCGTATCGGAACCAACCTGACCTGGATCTTCCGTCCATTTGTTTGTTGTTCGATCGATCCATCCGGGCATGCGGACAGTTCCGTTTTTTCCGTTTGGCGTCCAACCCGGCGGCAACGCCAGGTCGCCCCCCTGATAAGCGTTCCGTAACCGCCCGTCGTTAAAAAACCTATCGTGGTCCTGGGCATAGACAAAGGCATCTGCAATCAACTTTGCCCGGCTTGATTCACCAGCACCCAACAGGGAAATGAGAGCCACCGCATTGTCATAGGTGTACGAAACATTACGCAGGATCAGGTCAAAATCAACCGTACCTGGCTGGGTCTCATAACTGACGAGAAAACGGGGTTCCGCTGTTCTCGCTTTGTCGTAGGCGATGTCGTCCAGGTAAAATACGATATTTTGCTGGCCGTTATCGGCTGCCTTTGCAGCCCAACCGAATCCGCCAAGCACATAGCTGAGATCCCGGCCTGTCAGAGCAATCGAGTATTGTTGCCATGAAGTTGAAAGAGTGATTGTTTTTGAAACTTTGGGTGACGAATCCGGGAATGGATTCTGCGCGGTGCCCGTTACGGCATCTCTTCCGGCACCAAGGGCGAAGAATTCAACCTTCTCGCTCCCTGTTTCCCCTCTGGCCCAGAACGTAACCTGGGTTGCACCCTCCAGATTTATGCCAGCATTGGCTGTGTCACCCCAGTTTGCAACAGGGTTTGTGTCACTCCCCTGCAATATACCGTTCATGAAGTACCAACCGCCCCAAGAGCTTGTTGAGGAGTTGAATTCACAGCGAATACATGTATTCCCAGAATGAGGCGTGATTGCCCAATCTTCCTGCATTGCAGGCGCAGTATTCATCATCCCCCGTGCGGCAAAGTGGTTTCCCGCTGCATAGGCATCACTGTAAACGCTATAATTCGTGTGAAACTGATCTTGAATGGTGGACAAGTACGCTACCGAACTTGCCTTAGAGGAAGGAGAAGGTGACGGCAGAGTCGACGATGCACCGCCACCGCCACAACTGCACAGAAATAAACAAATAATGGTAGTCCTCATCAGATAAGACTTCATAAACACCTCCAATTCGTAATTGACCAGTTCACACAAGCGCGTATGAACAGGTGGTCTAGCCATTTAGAACATATGAGTCAGTGCACATAAAGAATACTATCGCATCAACTACTGAATCCCCTGTTTCTGTAACACTGGTAACACTGGTGCTTGAAAATACACCCTTCAATACCATAACCCATCAATAATTAGCCATAGTAAATTATTGGTAGCGTTGTCAATAGGAGACCTGGAATAATGCTCTCCATTTTGCTGCCGTTGTATAACTGTCACGCATCAGAAAGTATAAAGGAAAGTATAAAGGGAAAGTATAAAGGGAAAGTATAAAGGGAAAGTATAAAGGGAAAGTATAAAGGGAAAGTATAAAGGGAAAGTATAAAGGGAAAGTATAAAGGGAAAGT
>JBAYZR010000372.1:0-3587 GCA_041672425.1 Pedobacter sp.
CCACTCCGGCAAGTCCCAGAACGGCCCGGTCATCACCGGCCGCGGTTTTACACGCGCTTAGGGTGAGCAGCTCAAGCGGCTCGCTCCGGTACTTGGTCACCCGGATCAGGTTATTGAGGTCGTCAAAAGTGATGAGACCGTCCCAAGCCAGGATAAACATGTTGTGCATGTCACCCGCAAATTCTCCATGAGTTGCAAGATGCACGAAGGAATAGGGTTTACTCTCGATTTCTTTTTTGAACGAATCTTTGAGAAATTGATCGTCGAGCAGCGTTTTGCCGCCGAAGATCGAGCCGATTCCGTTCAACTCATCACGCACGCTCGGCAACGCGGGAAAACCACCTACCGGCTGACTGATCCCCGCCATGAGAACATTGTTTTCTTGGTTTTCCATAGGAGGCGCAATATTTACAAGTTGCATGCCCTGAGTGGTCGAAAGGGTGTATTTGGCGGTCAGAAATTGCTCCCCATCATATAGGGCCGCCATGGGTATTGTTCTCAGTATACCGTCGGGCACGATGACCAGATGCTTGACGTTGCCCCTCTTCAATTCCTCTTCAACCGGACGGATAATAAGATCGTAGAGTCTGGCTGAACTGCCGAGATATCTGTCGCTGGCCGATGAGAGGTTAGCGGTAAAAGTATGGACAACGGCAGCCAGGTTCTTTGAGTCGATTTTCGAGCTGAATCGTTTGATCCCGGAGTCAAGGTTAAGCAGCAGTTCCAAGCGATCAGGCATGGACACGAGGTACAGCACTGCCGCATTGGTTTGTGCAGCGGCGCTAGTGGAGAATCCGTTGCTTGTTTCACCCAGACAGCTATCCTTGAAGTAGTCCTGAAGTTCGGCGGTCCTTAGCTTTTCCACGGTCTCCAGGACTTCAGCCAGCAATGCGGTCTTTTCCTCGGCGCTGACCACTTGTTCGCTCTCTTGTAGCAGCATATCCGTCAAGGCGAGAAAAACCGGTTCCACCCGCGCCGTAAAAGATAGTGCCGCTACTGCTGAATCCGGCTTGATACTCCGGCGCATGACCTGCATGGTGCGCACCGCCATCCTGAATTCCGGGATGGCGCCAGAGCGGTCTCCCTGGGCCTTCAAGATTCTTCCGAGTTGCCAATGCCACTGGTAGAGCAGTTCCGGTGAATTAATAGACTGAGCGTAAAAAAGCGCCTGTCGAGTCATAGCAAGGGCTTTTATGGTTTCTCCCTGCTCTTCGGCCACACCGCCGCCATATCCCACCGAATATGAAATCAGCCCGGTCTCTCCACACTCGACCGCACAGCGCCGCGCCGCCTCCAGTACGTCTGCCGCCTTGGCTGAATGCGCGCTCTGGTGCGAAACGGCTGCCATCCGTCTGAAACTCTGACCGATACCGGTCACTGCTTGCGCTTTTTCGGGTGAATCCGGGAGAGAGCGCCATACCTGGAGCGATTCGTCCAGGGTAGGCTCTGCGCCTGCACCACCTGTGCTCACCTGAAGCCTCCCCAGGTTGGCGAGCGCCGCACCGAGGCCCACTTTATCATTGCTTCCTCTTGTTAGCTGAATGCTTTCCCGGTAGTAGCGCGCCGCCTCGTCGTACCGCTGCCGGAGCCAGTAGAGATTTCCCAGATTGTTGAGAACCGAAGAGGTGAGACTGCCGTTCTTTTCTTTTCGGGCAATTTCCAGCGCCTCGGTCAGCAGCAACTTAGCCTTGTCGGGTATTTCACTTTTGAGGGAACGCACCACTTTGTTGGTAGCCATGCTTCCCGAATCAACGTGGTAAGGGAAAGAGCTGTAGAGAGAACCCAGTGCGTTCAGCGCGCTGATCAGCTGCCTGGGAGAACCCTTCTCCCGTATTAGGGGAAGCATGGGCTCGATTTGCTGTATCGCCTGATCCTCCAGACCCTCCCTCTGCAGCCGCAAGGTTAGATCAAGCAGAGTCTCTATCTGTTGTTGATACTTTCCCTCCTTGACCAGGGATCTGGTGGAGGCTGTCGGTTCCGTGGCAGAAAGAGGTGAACCGGCTGATGCGCCTGCCGCATGAGGCAGGCAGAGCAATAGTATGATGAAAAATAATCTGGCCGAAGTCATGTAATGGCTCCTCACTATCATCTTGTTGTTATGGGACGATCAGGATTTATAAGCGCGCCGGAACTTTCCTGTACGGTAAAGCTGCTGATCTCTTCGTTGCTGGAGGCACAGCGCTTCGGCGCCATACGGGTCGTATCGATCATGGTTTCAGGCAGATCGGCCAACTGGGCGCCTACGTCGACTATCGGAGAGCTGATAAAGATCGCACCCGAAACCCCGAGCTTTGAAGAGGCGCTGATTTTACTTCCGGATGACTGTATCAGTGCCTTGGTGTCAATGTTGATGTTGCCGCCGTTACCCTCGTTTGCGTCGGCTATGATGCTGCTGTTGTCGAGCACCAGTTGCCGCGCGGCCAGCTTGATGTTGCCTCCGTTACCCGTGCCACCTTTGACAAAGGCGCTGATCCGGGAGTTTTTCAGATCCATCAGAACCGGGTCGATGAATATGTCACCACCGTCCGCATTTTGCGCGGAGGTAGTAATAAAGCCATTGTTCATGACAATGACGTCGGAAACCTTAAGGGTCAAGTTACCGGCTTTGCCGGTGGAGAGACTCTCGGCGGAAATTCTCCCTCCATCGGCAATGGTCAGGAACGGAGTGGTCAAAGAAACGGAGCCGCCACTACCGGAACCCTCAGTTCCACCAATGATATTGCTGTTGTTGACTGTCAGCGAGTTGTTGGCCTCTATATCGATAGATCCTGCGTTTCCTGTACTATAGGCCCTGCCATCCAAGCGCGAGTTATTTACAAACGATGCATCATCCGCGGATAGAGAGATGACGCCTGCGTCTCCTGAGGAATAGGAGCCTGCCAGAATCATGGCATTGGACATGGAGTAATCTTTTGCTTCTATGTCGATGCGCCCGCCGTTCCCAGTGTGGTGGGCGGTCGACAATATATTTGCGCCATCGGCCATGGTAAATGTTCCTGCTTTCAACACCAGGTCTCCCGCATTACCTTTGCCGTTCGAGCTCAGAATAATCCCTGATTGTGAGGTCTCGCCATTTATCGTTGTGGAACCGGAAATGGTGGCCGAATCGGTAGCGTTGATGGTTATCACTCCCCCCTTGCCGGTCGCCAGATCGGGATTGTCTTTATTACTGGTGGATGCGGTGATAGTCGCGCCATTGGTCATACTGAGGCGGTTCACGTTTATTTCAACATTACCAGCGTCACCAGAGTTCGTGGTAAAGGCCCTGATCCTTCCTGTATTGTCCATGATTAAATCAGGTGTAGTCAAATGTATATTTCCCCCCTTACCACCGCCGGTTGTGACAGTTTCGAGAGAACTGTAATCGGTACCATCCGAATGGCCCGACAGGTTAACCGTATCGGAGGCAGTGATGGTAATGTCTCCACTGCTGCCAGTGCCATAGGAGTTCGACAGGATTTTACCGGCATCGGACAGCGTTAATATCCTTGTGTCGATTGTGATTTCTCCGGCGTTGCCTGAACCGATCGATTGTGTGGATAGTTGCCCCAGAGTGGAAATTGTTACCTCATCCGCATTTTTTATAT
>JBAYZR010000373.1:0-3579 GCA_041672425.1 Pedobacter sp.
CAAATGTAGCGTCGTACTCGGTCATGCAGACATAGTCGGCCAGTTTTGGATGGCATCTGCGCTCGAAGCCGTCAAAACCGTCCAGGGCAATGGCACGGGTGATCTCTCGGGCCCGGTCAGAGCGGAAATTGAAGAAGATAAAACCGTCGCCATCCTTGACCGTTCCCACTGGCGTGCCATTCTCGGCAATGACAACCGGCAGCACGAATTCGTCATGCACATCCGCAGCATAGCTCTGCTCGATAGCCTCTTTTGCAGAGACTCGCTGTTCTCCCAGGCCACAAACCATGGAGTTGTAGGCCTTCTCAACCCGATCCCAACGGTTATCGCGATCCATGGCGTAGTAGCGCCCCATAACCGTAGCTATCCGGCCGCATCCGATGCGCCTGATCTCCGCCTCCAGTTGCTCCAGATACTCAACCCCGCTCTGGGGCGGCGTATCGCGACCATCAAGCAGGCAGTGAACGAAGACCTCAGTCATCCCCTCGCGTTTAGCCAGCTCCAGCAAGGCATAAAGGTGGGTGTTGTGGGAGTGTACCCCACCGTCGGAGAGCAGTCCGGCCAGATGCAACCTGCCGCTGGCCGCTTTTGTTTTGGCAATGCATTCCAACAGCACAGGATTGGTGAAGAAGTCGCCATCCAGGATCGATTTGGTGATGCGGGTAAGATCCTGGTAGACCACCCGACCGGCGCCGATATTAAGGTGACCGACCTCGGAGTTGCCCATCTGACCCTCGGGCAGACCAACCGCCATGCCAGAGGTGCGGATCGACACATGCGGATACTCTGCCAACAAACGCGTCAGGTTAGGAGTTTTCGCCAGGGCCACGGCGTTATGGGACGGGTTGGGGTTGATCCCCCAGCCATCGAGGATCATCAGAAGAAGCGGTTTTTTTGGCATATGTTATCTCCGTATTTTTTTATCCGTTTAAGGCTCGTATGGGCGCCCCCATGTGGGTGCCTTTGTCGGCGACGCCGAGCTTAACCGTTTTGCTGTCAACAATAGCTTTGAAATTGCAAATACGAACACTCTGGAGTCGTTTGGCGGGAGTCATTTGATCATTCCTCTCTTTACATCGCGATACGCGTTTTGTGCGGCAATCTTCACCGGATCAGCCACCAGCGGAAATGTCGTCAGAATGTAGGCAAACTCTTCTTCCGTCAACCCGTAAAAATAGCCGAGAGACTGTCCAGTTCGGCCCGTAACTTGATTCACTCAATAAATGCCATCTTCCTGCTGTTTTTATACTCCACGCACAACCTCTCCAGGTTTCCACCCGGCGATGCATGAGCGATCACAATTTCATCGGCTACTTCCATCATCAGGCGGTTGCGTTGAGTGGCTGTCTCTTCGGTGACGCGCGTTACTGTTTCAGCAAATGGCGTAATAATCAACAACCGGTCGGAATCAATGGCTTGCTTCAGTTCAGGTTCGAGACGCTTCTTTATCCCTCTGGCAAGCGCCAGGATTATCGGTTGGGTTCCCTTCAGCAGGTAATGGAGTACGTCTTGCTCAATGCCTGAGTGAAAACCGGAAATGACGCAGACCCCTTTCTCACGCTGCTCAATAGCCCAGTCGAATGATTTGATGATGGCAGTGCCGGGGCATTTGCGTGAGCAGAGAAACGCCACCTTGTGCTGCTGCAAGATGGATGTATCGCCCAGTGTGTGATACTTGCTTTGCGGCATCATTGGTTGCTTTCCGTTACCGTTTTCCTTGCCGTCTCTTCCCGGGCCAGTTCAATGGCGCGATGCAGTCTGGTTCTCAGCAACTCCATCGGCGGTAGCTCGGTAAGGTATTCCGCAACCCGGATGGATTTTGCGTCAAGCTGCAACAGCTCTACCTGTTCGGAGTCCGCACCGGCACAGAGAATCAAACCGATGGGCGTTTCCTCGCCGGGCGCCCGTTCATGCTTGTCCAGCCAACGGAGATACAGCTCCATTTGGCCGGTATGGGCCGGTTGAAAAGACTCCAGTTTCAACTCGATGGCAACCAGTCGTTTGAGGAATCGGTGGTAGAAAAGCAGGTCGAGATAGAAGTCGTCTTTGCCGATGCTCATCCGTTTTTGACGGGCCACAAAAGAAAAACCGCTTCCCATCTCCAGCAGAAAGCTTTCTATTTCGCGCAGGATGGCGTTTTCAAGATCCTTTTCACTGAAAGCCCCCTGCAACCCCAGAAAGTCCAACAGGTAGGGGTCGCGAAAGACCATATCGGGTGTCATCCGGCCTTCCCGAAGGCTTTCCAGTTCTGCCTTGATGACCGTTTCGGTATTCCTGGACAGAGCGGTGCGTTCATAGAACATCCCGCCGATCTTTTGCCGCAGCGTGCGGACAGGCCAGCGCTCAACCCGGCACATCTCGGCGTAAAACTCTCGGGCAAGGGGGTCCTTGATGGGGAGGATTACAATAAAGTGGCTCCAGCTCAAATGTTGTACCAGTGATACAACAATCTCCTCATCAGGAAACAGTTCAGCGAACTGAACCATACGCCGTACATTTTTTTCTCCAAAACCGGTTCCGAATTCCGTTTCTAATTGTCGCGACACTGTCACGACAATCTGCCCGCCATATACAGCCCTGTCTCCACCCAGAACTTCGATGCGAATTCGCCTCCCTACACGCCAGTAAAGAAGCGTTTGTTCGGCATTGGCAACGGTTGCCACTCGTTGGCGGGCGGAGCGGATCAGTTCGCGCAGATCGGTAACAAGCAGGGTGGCGTCAACGAGGAGGGGAGCTTTTGTGTGGGTAACGGTCGGCTTACTCATCGGCGTCCGCCTCACCAGTACCTGAACCCAGACGATACTTGATGTCGTAGTTGATTATGAAGCACATAAATCAAACCGTTTCCATGATCAACACTTCCTCACCAAGCATATCACTGATCTTAACCGCCACAGTGGTTTTGTCTGCTGGCGCAAGAAGTGAGTACGAACCATCAATCAGGTCGTTTTTCTTCTCCGGTACATCGCTAAGTAAGGGCGCCCCCATGTGGGCGCCCATGTCGGCGCCGCCAGCGTTGTCGCCCTTGTCAATGGAAGACGGGCGGCCAGATGGGGCCGCCCCTACATTTTCCACCGGGGCAAAGGTTTCCATATGCTGGGCTGGAAAAGCCGTAACATGTCGCAAGGGACGCTTGCCGACCCAGGAAAGCATCGGCCTCCCCTTGGCTGCGCTGATCTTGATTTCTTTCTTCTCGCTCATGCGATTCCCTTTAATAATTTATATACCAGGCTGAATAATCATGAATCAGCTGAAAATTCAGTGATTTTGTATCCGTAACCTCCAGATCAGCCAGCGCTAACACAAACTGTTTGCGGTCGGAAATCCTTTTAACTCTGACCATCAGTCCTGGCATGTCCTCAATCTGATCATCAAACGACATGAACGTGTAGACGTCTGTATATGAAGGTCTGGTTTTCTTTAGCTCTTCATATTTCTTCTTGTCACCCGGACCCAGAATATAAAATTCTTCCCACTGAAAATCCTCACTACCAGTCAGTTCACAGGGAATTATGATGTTGTTTTGAAGATATGAACGATACATCACCAACGACTCGTCTGAAACATGGAGATTGTCTT
>JBAYZR010000374.1:0-3568 GCA_041672425.1 Pedobacter sp.
CGATGCAGAATGCCGGGGTATCCACTATGGCCGCAATATGCATAGCTCCACTTTCATTACCCAAGACAAAGCGAGCGCCCCTGATTATGGCCACAAGTTCTATAATGGTTGTCTTACCGGACCAATCCTCGACAGTGCTGTTTAGCTGTTGCCGTAATAGTACTCCAAACATTTCTTCACCTGGGGCGCCACAGATAACCGGTGTCAGTCCATATTCGGACTTGACACGAATCACTATTTCAGTAAAAAACTCCAGCGGCCATTGCCTGAACAAAATACCCGCACCCGGCGCCACGACGAAATAGTCCTGAGAGTTAAAACCCCTGGGCAGTACCTCCGGAATATCCAGACTCGGCAATCGGGCCTGAAAGTCTCGACTGCCAAGTCCGCGAATAAATTCGGCGTTTCTTTCCAACTCCATGAGAGGTTGGTCGCTCGATGGTATCAACCTGGTATACCAACGATTGCTGATGCGCTTCTGCCAGGCAAACTGATTCGACAGGTCGCCTTGGGAGCCAATACGTTCCCTGGCAGCGCTCATCCTTACAACTGCATCTCCATACAGAAAGTCTCGGGAATAATCGGACGAAATAGCTGCGGCCCAGCCCCTTTTTCGTATAAATCTCCACATCTTGAGGCGATAACTCAAATCATAATAGAGTCGCTTTCTTTCTACAGGTATAACCTCGTCAAAATATGGCAACTGTTGCGCCAACTCTGTCCAGATGGCATTTCCCAGCAAGACCAACCGGTGATTTTCCGGTGGATAAAGCCGCCTCAACTCCGCAGCCGCATCCAGCCACAGGACAAAATCGCCGATGGCAAAGAGTTTGACCAGCAATATCTCCGCTTTGTCATGTGCGGGGAGTCCGATCGGAAAGAAAAACGTTGCTATCCAGTCGCAGACAAAATTTCGTATTAGAATGAATAGCTCATACAATTTCTTGCCCATACTCCGGTATCCTTGTCAGCCATTCCTGCTACCTGGCTAACACCTTTAAATCATAAGTATATATCTGCGGACTCGGTCGGTGGAATGAACTATTGGTGATCCGATTCCAGAAGGCTATTTTTGCCTTGTAGATGGGAATCAGGATCCGCTTCATGAATCTGACAAGCGGATGTGAACCGACCGTACCAAGCGGATCCATGAACTCGACATGCTCGAATCCGGCGCTTTTAAGTACGAAAAAGAGGCTTCCAGCTGTGAAAATGGTAGTGTGGGTAAAATCCTCATAGGCCCAGTAGCAGCCGGTATTCGACTGAGCATTGGGCACCATGATAAAGAGAGAGCCCCCTGGTTTTAGGAGCATTTTTTTTATCAGTTGAAGGGTGTGAATAATTGTATCCTTTGGTAAATGCTCCAAAACATGGCTCACGACGATGAAATCATAGGTGGAAGTGCTAGTTGTCGTAAAAGCGATCAAATCAGTTATGAGCTGAACCTTCAGGTTGTGTTTCAGACAATGATCAACAGCTTCGGGCAAGATATCGATTCCGCAGGCGTTTTCATATCCATCCTTTTGCAGGGCAATAAGCATCTGGCCCAAGCCGCAACCGATATCAAGCACGTTTGAGGATTTCTCTGGAATACAGTTTTTTAGATATGCTGGAAGTTTGTAATCATCATAAGTTGTTTCAGATATGTTTCGGTGTTTGAAGTATTTGTTACCTTCTGTTTCTATTATTTGCATGTCCAGTCCTTATTGCCGACATCTCAAATACTGTATCAACTTATTGCCATAGCGTAAAGAATCGGCACTGACTGCCGCTATAGTCGTAGCCGCTCCCATGACACCCAAAATTATAATGATTTTCAGAATATCACTATAACCTGTTCCTATCATTATTCGTGAGATACCAGTAACAATCAAAGAGCCCACCAATATCTTACCCACGTCATTCACATACCAACGTCGCATCTCGGTTTTTAACAAATGGCGATGCATTATCTGGATACAAATAATAAAATAAAAACTGTTTAAAACCATCCACACCACAGCCGCCCCAATAGCTCCCCACCGCAATGTGGAAAAATAGATGGCTGGCGCCAATACAATTACTGTGAATATATTTACGTAGACACCAAGCCTTATCCAGCCGAATGCGAGCTGTATAGCATACGGCATGTTCATCAATCCATTCAGCGCATTTCCGATTACCAGCAAACTAACCAGTAGAAACGAATGTTCGACAATATTTGAATCACGCACCCACAACTGGAGTACTTCCTTCGAAAAAAACGCCAGGGTAAGGGTAAAAGGAATTATGGTTATTGCCAGTATTTGACAACCCTTATGATAAGTTTTAATCAATTCCGGTTGATCACCTTTGGATACAAGTTCAACAAACCGCGGATAGTATGCGGTAAAAATCGGTCCGACCAGTCGGGAGATGACTGCTGCTACAGATGCGGCAAACGTGTAGTAACCAAATTCCGAGAGCGAAAGCAATTTGCTCAGTAGTATTTTATCCATCTGCATCAAAACCGTTGACAACAATGATGTGGCGGTCATTCCAGCTGCAAAACGCCAGAGGTTTTTTAATAATGGCCAGTAAAATTTACCATTTAAATCGGACCGGAGGTTCTTCCAAAGCACAATTTTAAAAACAACCACCTGTAGTAATGCAATCAGCGCCTGCCACATAAAAAAAGCACGTACAGTCGGTTCAAAATACCACAACACCGCTATCGCCCCTGCACCCTGCAATGTCGCGAAAACAGCTGAAATTATATTAACATCAACTTGCCTCTGCAAGCCGTTCAACCCACCCATATAGAGTGCTACAGGCCAGCGCAATCCGACAACAATCGCCACTACCCAAAGAGCTTCCTGAAGGGTTTTTCTGGATAGTAATTCTGGATTCAACCAGCGATATGCGATGAAATCCGAAAATATGGCGATCAGTGCCACAACCCCGATTGCTACAACCCAATAGATGATTTCCAGGGTTCGCGCGGTATCAACCATTAGTTGTGCGTTTTTCCGGTCTACGGAGAGACGCGCCATCTCTCTTCCAAGAGTTTGTGATAACCCCAAGTCAAGCACAGCAAGCATAGTTTGAATAGAGAAAAAAACTCCTATGAGACCGTAAGATTCCGCACCCATCAGCCGAATGTAGAAAGGAACAAAGGCGATCCCCATTAAGGCAGACCACACACCTCCTGAAAAATTGGCAATTACGTTTTTTTTAAGCGACATGCGTCATGCCTGCTTCACAATTAATTCAAGCGACATTTAAGATTTTTTTGAGCCGCTTAAAGACACCAACAAAAAGCCCTATCCGGCGCTTCGAAATAACTATGAAAAAGACCGCCCCTACAACAAAAATTTTCGTATAAACAGGCAGTTGTTTAAACTTTAGTTCTTTGCTCATGATATCGCTACAGGCACTACACGCTGTAAACAGATACGGGAACATAGCTTGAATCTTTGGAAGACCGTTTATGCTTGCAATATTCTCAAAACTTTCACTCATCCCTCCCAACTCACGATGTACCGATATTTCCGAAATCATCTTAGCCTTCCCGATGGATATAATATTGGCTAACATGACCCAGTCTCCT
>JBAYZR010000375.1:0-3560 GCA_041672425.1 Pedobacter sp.
CATCAATTTTGCGGCTGGTTCCAGCAAACTCTCTTCCGAGGAGGAACAGAAGCTTGGTCTGCTGGCTAAGGCTTTGGCTGACCGCCCTGGTTTGAAGATGGAGATCAAGGGCTTTGTTGACAAAGAAAAGGATCCCGAGGGATACCGCCAGGAACTGCTTGGCCGCAAGCTGCGTAATGAAAAGTTCCTGTTCCTGGTAAAGGAACAGCAGAACAAGGTGGGGGAGAGCGTAGAGACCGTGCAGGTACTGACTGACGAATATTCAAAATTTCTCAAGGCGGTCTACAAAAAGGAGAAGTTCCCCAAACCGCGCAATGTTTTGGGTCTGGTAAAGGATCTGCCCGATAATGAAATGAAGAAACTTATCATTGCCAATACCGCTGTAGGTAAAAATGAACTACAGTCTCTGGCGCGAGAACGTGCCGTTTCCGTCATGAATCATCTGATTTCAAAGGGTGGCTTGCCTCCGGAGCAGCTCTTCCAGAAAAATGAGGACATCTACAAGGCGCCTGAGAAGGATACGATCAGCCACGGTCGGGTGGAGTTCAACGCCATAGCACAATAAATATGTGGCAAGTGGCACGTAGATTCTCGAAATCCTTTGAATTTCATCTCGTCCCTTGACAGCTTACACTGATTCCATGACAACCTACCTGACAACCGCACCCATACCATCTCTTGTGCGCCGCCTGGCCATCCCGGCCGGAACGGGTTTTTTCTTTACCACCATGTTCAATATCGTGGACACCTGGTATGGCGGAAGGCTTTCAACAACAGCCCTGGCAGCCATGTCGCTTTCTTTCCCGGTGTTCTTTATCATACTTGCAATCGGATCCGGTGTATCTACAGGCGCCACGGCGATGATTGGCAATGCGCTCGGGCGCGGCGCAAAAGATGAGGCCAACCAGTACATCCTTCAGGCATTCTCCTTCGCACTTATCCATGCCATTGCTCTGACCGGACTGGGACTGATTCTCGCCCCACGTATTTTCATGTTCATAGGGGCAACGGGTGAGTATCTCACCCTGGCATTAAGCTACATGGATGTCATCTTTACCGGTTCATCCTTTTTTTTGCTTAATTTTGTTATGAACGCCATCCTCAGCTCTCATGGCAACACCATTACCTACCGCAATTTTCTTATAACCGGTTTTTTCCTTAATCTGATCCTTGACCCATGGTTCATATACGGAGGTCTGGGGCTTCCGGCGTTTGGTCTGCCTGGAGTGGCTCTGGCCACGGTGATCATTCAGTGCATGGGCAATGCTTACCTCTTCAGCCAACTGATTCGCCTGAAGATCATAAAATCGTTCCACTTCCGCGAACTGCTGCCTCGCTGGCATTACTACCGGGAATTGTCCAAACAGGGCTTTCCATCGGCCATGAACATGATGACCGTTTCACTGGGAATCTTCATCATCACCTGGTACATCAGCGGATATGGCAAAGAGGCGGTGGCGGCCTACGGCATCGGATCCCGAATCGAGCAGATCACTTTGCTGCCGGTAATGGGATTGAACGTCTCCACACTGGCACTGACAGCACAAAACTTCGGCGCTGGCCGCATTGATCGCATCCGGGAAATACTGCGCATTTCCCTGCGCTACGGTTTCATGCTGGCTTCAATCGGGACGATCGCGGCCCTGTTATTCACCAGTAATCTGATGGCTGTCTTCACGAGTGATCAGACAGTTATCGCTACAGGTGTCAGATTCTTGAGGATTGAGGCCTTTGTCTTCCCGGCCTATGTCCTGCTGTACGTTTGCGTCTCTGCCATGCAGGGGATTAAACAACCGGTCTTTGCACTATGGGTCGGGCTCTATCGGCAAATCGCAGGACCATTTTTGGTATTTCAATTCTTGGCTACAATTTTAGGCTGGGGTATCATGGGAATCTGGTGGGGGATCTTTATAACAACATGGTCGGCCGCCGTGATCGTGGTCTTCTACGTAACCTGGATACTGCGGAAAGTGGAAAGGGAGATGAAAACGGTATGAAAGCGGGCAAACAACTGGATTCAAGCAAAGACGAACAAGAGCTCTGGGTTAGTTACAAACCGTAAAAACATGTATTTACGAGGTCTGAAGTAAGGCACTCGACCTGAGTCGAGACCCATTTGTTTCCTTTTGGAAGTCTCTTGTTACCAGATCGTTATTACATGGGAATAATTTCGCAGTTTATCGTCCTTTGTCACCAGGGCCGCTCCGAGCGACAACGCGGTGGCCGCAATGATCCGGTCGACCGGATCGGCGTGAGGGAAGTCAGGCAGCCGGACGGATTCAACGGCAATGGTGTTGCTCACTGCCACAAAGGTAAGAAACGGCAACGCCTCGCAACGGCAGATCCAGTCGCGAACATCCAGAGCCAGCCGCAGTCGGTCGCGTTCCACAAGCAAAGCTATTTCCCATGAACTGATACAGGATACATGTACCGACTTTGACTTTACAGCCACATCAATCGCCTTTTTTGCCGGTTTGCTCAGGGTTGAAGGGTCATTAACCCACCAGAGAAGGGTGTGGGTATCAAGCACGATCACTTCAGCGCCTCCCAATCTTCTACCCCTGCCGGTTCCAAGGGATCTTCATACTTCAGCACGGTATTGCGCAGGCCACGGAAACACTCCTCCGGATCAGCAACATATGGGACAACCTTAAGAACCGGCCGACCATGGTCGGTTATCACCAATTCCTCACCGGTCTGCTCGATCTTACGAAAATATTCCAGCGAATGTGGCTTGAACTGGGATTTTGATACGGTTTGCGGCATGCTTTACCTCCATCTTTGAATTATGACCATACTAACATGGTCATAATGTTGGTGCAAGCGGGATCATGGTGTATTGGTTTTTATCAGGCAACTTCACCGGCAGACCGTAAGCAGAGACTCAATTTTTTTTTGAGTTACAGCCAGGGCTTCCGCGATTGACAGGCGTTCAGGAAGATCCGCAGGGGTCTCCGTCTGGGAAAGAAAGAGGGCGTTAACTGCGACCAACACGGAATTGAGGCGATCAAGGTCAATGACAACCGACCCTGGCAGGGACTCGCACTGATCCATGTTAAGAGGACAACAATCCACTCTTTGTTGGTCGTTTTCCGTATAAATGATGGGAAGGCCATGGGTGCGGCAGATGATCGGGCGGGCAGCATACAGCAGACAGCGGTGATGATGCAGGAGCGGGCAGCGTTCGTCACCGGCATGCTCCGACACGTAAAGACGGATGTCAGCCGCTTCCTCAGTCGGCATGGCTTCCAGGGCACTGTTGAGGGGCGGCCTATGTGGAATCAACAAAATAGACGCCGGTGACAATAAACGGTAAATCAGTAATTTCTACAGTCCCTTATTTTTTCTCTGTACAAATATTGAGTTCATTGGGGGTTGTCTTGTCAAACAGCTGATCTGCCAATCCCTTTCCAGGGATATTGAAGGACAGACTCTTGACACCCATCTGACCGCTGAGGCTCGACACATTGACCGTGAGAATATGGTTTCCAGGTGACAATCCCACGGGCTTATAAATCCAGGTGAGCGGCATATATCCCTGTTCCTCTTCGGACACAAAT
>JBAYZR010000376.1:0-3535 GCA_041672425.1 Pedobacter sp.
CGTTCATAGTCTGCTACAGCCAGATTACGGCGTGCTTCCGACACGTCGAGATTGGCCCGATTGCGACCGCCGTCGAAAATTGGCAGTGTCAAACTCGGTGAAAAACTCCAGACAGCGCTGCCTGCGCCAAAGAGACTACTCAGATCGACGCTGGCTGTGCCCAGGTTGCCGGTCAGCATAATACGTGGCAGAAAGGCGGCGCGGGCAGCGCCGATGTTGGCGTTGGCCGCTTTCAGCCGATGCTCGGCAGCAAGTATATCCGGACGGTTAAGCAGCAAGTCCGAGGGTAGTCCTGTGGAAATTTCCATCACAAAGTCTCGTTCGATCCGGGAGAGCTCACGGATCTCGGGAGCAGCGATGGTACCTCCGGCCAGAAGCGTCAACGCATTGTGGTTTTGATCCCGCTGCCGCAGTAATGACGTCTGATCGGCCCGTGCCTGATTCAGCAGTGCTTCAGCCTGGGCCGCATCCAGCTTGGACGCATATCCCACCTCATATCGTCGCTTCGCTATGCGATAGGATTCCTCGCGTGTGGCAAGGGTCTTTTGTGCAATGGCTATTCGCTCGTCCAGCTCCCTTCCCAGAAGATACGTATTGGCCACCTGTGCAACCAAGCTGATGACGATTGCGCTCTGTGCTTCTTCAGTGGCAAGGTACGATTCCAGAGCTGCCGCCGTGAGGCTGCGCACCCGGCCCCAGAAATCCAGCTCCCAGGAGCTGAGATTCAAGGTAGCCTCGTATCGGCTTGAAGTCACGGCTTGCCCGGTTGGCGACAGGTCCGCCGGTACCCGCGACCGGCTGGCCTGAGCTCCGGCGTTGATGCCGGGTAATCGGTCGGATCGCTGAATACCGTAGAGACCACGGGCCTCTGAGACCCGCTGCATCGCGATTCGCAGATCGCGGTTGTTCTCAAGCGCTTGGACTATCAGTGCCTGGAGTCTTGCGTCTGTGAAAAATTCGCGCCAGCCAAGCTGCTCGACACCCGGAGCCGCCGACGTTGTTGCACCAGTTGTTCCCGGATACAAGGCTGCCGTGGGCAGGCCAGGCCGCTGATAGGAAGGCATCAGCGAACACCCGGCCAAGAGTGTAATAAGTGCTCCACATACGATGTTTCGCGCTTTCATACGTTATGCCTCAAATGCTCTGGTGCTTATTAACGTTTGCCCGGAGGGCGTTGTTGTGATTTTCGCCAAGGCCGTTGCGCAGCAAGCCGACCACGTGCTGCGCCAACACAGCAGGGTTGTCTTGCTGGAGCCGATATCCCGGCATGAACTTGCGGGTTGTGTCGGCCTGGAAGTGGAAGAACACCAGGCCGATGATCGAGACCGCAAGCATGTGGGCGTCATGGCGCGAGTTCAGTTCAGCAGCCAGGTTATAGACCGCAACGAATTGATCCCTGAATACATGCTCCGCCAACTTGTGCTGGCGTGTCTCATTCGTCCGTGTTATCCGACCGCTAAAACCGGTACCCCACGCCCCCCATGATCACGTCCGTGTCCCGATCGTAGTTGGTGACGATACGATTCCAGGAAGTTCGCAATGACCAGTTCGGATCAAGGCGATAGCTTCCGGTCAGGGTTGCTATCATGGAGACAAGCCGATCACCGTTCAGACGGCTTCCGGCCTGCCGGTCGATGGAAAAATAAGTGCCGACGCCGAATCCCAATGCTATCCGGTCGCGATTAAAGCCCTTGACCGCCCAGAGCTGGCTGGCCACGCCATCCCGCCTGACCAGAGGGGTGTCCCCCTCGTAGATCCAGGAGGCGGTCCAGTCCAGATACTTCAGGAGCCCACGGCGATACTCCAGGCAAAGCGATGTGGAGTGTTCAGACTCGAAACTGTTGGTGATAGTCCGCCCGACAAACAGCGTAATCTCGTTTTCAGCAACGTCACTGCCTGACTCAGCCTGGTCACCATTAGATTTTGGCGGCCCGGACACGTCTAGTCGATACCCGATCCCCGCCAGCGCCGAGACCGTGTCCATCCGGCCAAATGTATTGACCCAGTTTGTGCGCAGTTGAAAAAGCCAGGGAGTTTCCGTCTCCATGATCAACGCCAGACTGGCAATCCCCCCCAGGCCGTGGTCATTGGTGTAAGATCCGGTGGCCGCGGAAAGCGTTGTATCAAAATAGTAATAGGGACCGATCCCGCCCGACAGCGAGAGACGCTTGGCGATTAGTTCTCTTGTCGCCCAAAGTTGCAGGGCGTTGCCGTCCCGGTGGTGAGCAGGCACATGCCCCTCGTTCAGATAGGAAAGGCTTACAGCGAAATGCTCGCTGAGATGTTGCCGGTATTCCAGTTGCCAGGAGTACGATGATTCATCCGCATCCAGATTCCTGCTGCGCATCACTCCGCCCATGCCGAACAACTCATCGGCAATCGCTGGCGGGGCCGTAATCAACAGAATGATCAAAAGTAGCGCGCTTCTCACTATATAAAAACTCCTGGATGCCGGTTTTTATCCGACCGTAAAGAATCGCAAGATCAGAAACTCCAGCTTACCCCGATCATATGCATATCGACTCCGGGATTGGGAGTGCAGCTGGTATATAATATGCGATTGTTTGACAAATGCTGTATGCGATATCCTATTCCCAGTCCGCTGGTAAAACGGTAAGAAATGCCTGTATAGGCGCCCCACAGGAGAACGCTCCCAAAATCCTGCCGACCGAACTGGCGTCTGTCCAGAAGATTGAGGTTGACGCCCGCGTCCAGCGCAATCCCATTTCCAGGTTTGTTGAAGGAGAGACCTGTTCCTGCTGAACCGATGAAGCCGGTTTCATTGCCGCCAACCAGCGCGCTGGCGGATGTGCTGAGCTGTGGAGACAGCCCCCATCCGGAAGATGTTCGCCAGTCCCAAGGCAGTCCATACACACCAAAGGCTTCGTACATATGGAAATATTCTCGCTTCGGTCCGGCCTGGATTCCCATGCGTACACCGGCCTCCTGCCAGTCCGCATCCGCTGTAGCAGCTGCCAGGGATAAAAAGAACTGAAGTATCAGGATGGGTGCTATCCGTAGCGATGGATTTTTCCGCATGCTTCTTCTCCGTTACACAGTATTATTGCCATCTCGGCACCCCACGGAGCTGGCTAATATCGGACGCTTTTTCACCTTCACTGCTGATGACTTAGTCGTTCCGGTTTTGCGGTACTTTTGCGTATTCGCTATTGCTGATACCACCCAAATCATTTCACAGTATTCCCTGATCGAACGATCTGAAGCGAATTTACTCATCATGAAAGATGTTGGTTTTTAAAGTTATTTCCGGCTCGCATGGCAGTATTCTGATTTCTGCGGCATATGAATAAAATTGCTGATCAGCAGTTTTTTACCCTTTTGGGACAGAATGGTTGCGGCTGGCACAAGTGAAGAGGCAATATGTTCATACTCACCTTTTTTAAGCAAGGTAACTACCTGCCGCTTCCCTTGCCAGAGCTTTAAAAAGCTGTTTTCGTCGATAAACCAAGCTGTCTGATCGCCCCGCTTGCTGCCGAATTCAAGTTCTCCTTTTCCTCCACCGACAACAACACGT
>JBAYZR010000377.1:0-3507 GCA_041672425.1 Pedobacter sp.
CGTTGTTACCCGCAACATCCAGCGCCTGGGCGCAATCGTCAGAAACATAGCTGCGAATATACGGGGCCCTTACAAAAAGCGCGATCCTTATAAACTGGCTGCCTAGGCCTGCCGCGACAAAGGGTAGCATTGAAAATCCAACCACTGGGAGTGGTTCGTCCGAAATCTGGTGTCATGAGCCAAATTTCCGGGTAGGCTGATAATTCCTGGTTATTTATTATAGCAAACCAATCTAATGTCGAAGTTTCCGTCAAAAAAATAAGAGCGCTGGGTGAAAAAAGGCTTTTTCTGCCAGCCACTACATAGCCTCTACTTCAACTCCAGAAAAGCAAGTTCTGGGGCTGTTTCAATCAGACCCAATTCTGCTGAAAGGCGATAAAATAGTTTCAAACCTTTACAATGTTCCTTGTTCAAATCATAGGAAAGATTAGTCCTCCAATAACTCAGCAAAGCATCTCGCCCCATCCAACTCACATCAGGCGACGCTTCGACAATACTCTCCAGGTTCTCCATGGCATACACCTTGGATCGTTGAAGTTGACCGGCCAACACGCATAGTTCGCTGGCAAGTGATGCAAAGGCATGTTTGGAAGCAAACCAGAGAGCAAAGACAAACGGTGTTCCGGTCCAGGAATACCAAAGATCGCCAAGGTCGTAGACAAACAAACCATGCAACGACTGTGACGCCTTTAAAGCTGTATCGCCAATAAGCAGCGTGGCGGGCGCTTCGCTCATTACATCATTCAGGGCAAGGCTTGTTGTACGAAAGATATTTTCGCATCCATATTGTTTTTTCAAGATAATCTTCAGCAGATTGACCGAGGTGGCAGACTCTGAGGTAAGAAGAATATCGCTTCCGTTCAGTTCCTCAATCGGTACGGCTGAGAACAGAAGCACACTTTGAACAGGTCCGCAACTGCTGATGGAGAGACCAGGGATGATCAGGTAACGGTCTGGATGATGTGCAAAGGCAATGGATGAAGAGGGGCAGACATCAATTGTACCGGCAGCAAGCATTGCATTCAGTTGCGCAGGGACACCTCTAATAAACTGGTAATTTTCACAGGGAAACTGCTCCCGCAAGGCATGGAAGATCGGGGTACAGTTAGCATATTCGATCTCACCGATTCGCAACATCAGTGAATATTTGTGTAGAGCTTGTCTGCGTCACCTTCAACCATGCGAACCCCTTCCCGCTCAAGCAGTTCGCCGGTAACCAGCCAGAGACGGGTGATGGCATTGTCATAGTTCACCACCGCAGTAATTTGATTGTTCTTGGCGGTTGCAAGGTCATTTTCGACATCCAGCACGTCCTTGGTTGTAGCCAGACCAACCTCATTCTTGCGAATGAATGCGCGCAAACGTTCTTCTGCAAAGGCCCTGCCACGGTCAGCCACATCAATCTGTTTGTAACCGCTTGTGATACCGCGAATAGCACTCTTCACATCATTAGCAGCACTTTCTTCCAGACTTCTGATCTGCACAGCGATCTGTTCTGACTTGAGACGGCTCTTGCGGTAGTCGTTTTCGGCAGCATTGTTGCCAATTGGATAAGAAAACAAAAGGCCGATACTCCAGGCCGGTCTATCAAGTGAACCGATCTTTTCCAGGTCACGGGAATAAGTGCGATCAAGGCCGGTTAAATAGGCCGAGGCATTTATGGAAAGGTCAGGTTTGATCCTGTTATTGAAAACGCGAGTCTGGAGTTCACTGATCTCCAAGTTGCGCTTTTGTTCTTTGATAGCAGGACGGTTCATTGCCCGTTTTAGCGCTTCATCCTCAGAAGCCTGATACTGCTCGCGCCGCGGCTGGTCAAGCGTGAGGAGATCTCCATTACCAGGGATCTGCAAGAGCAGGTGTAGCACATCAACTTGATCGCTGACCGCCTTTTCTGCATCGATCAGATCTTTTTCACGTGATGTCAAACCAAATTCAGCGTTGAGAATCTCCATGGCAGGCAGCACACCAGCTGCAACCCTGGCTTTGGTTTCACTGAGGATCTTACGGGCAAGTTCGAGCGATACCTTTTTAACCTCCAGTTCCTCGCGCAGGGTGTAAAGCTTGTAATATTCCGTTCTGACCTGAGTGACTGTATTTAATAGAGTTGTATTAAAATGCTCAATTGAAGCAAATTTGGATAGGCGCGAGACATTAATATTAATTTCGGTATTTTCCCTGCCCAGGTTTTTCAGGAGCGGTTGACTGATTTTCACACCCAGGCTTGACTGCCAGTAGTCTTTCAAGGAGGTCATGGAGTCGTTGCTTTGTGAGTTGTTGCTTTTTAAATTATTAAAAAAGACCGATCCGGTCGCCCCTGTCCAAAATAGCTGTGTCAGGTCTGAATCAAGCAGAAAGGAACTGGTGTCGCCGGAGCTCTGGCCTGCATTGTAGGAATGAGTGTACGTTGTCTCGGTATTAAAAACCATATCATAGATTGATTTATTCCGATTGACATCCGCCTCAAACTGCGCCGGATTGTACAGTTCAGCTCGCACATCCAGGTTTTTCTCCACTGCCATGCGAATCGACTCCTTCAGGGTAAGTTGCAGTCTCTCCTCGGCAGCCAGTGCAGAGGATGTAATAATTCCAGTAAGCAGTACTGTAATAAATGTAAGCAGTCTCACAACAGGTTCCTTTCAAAAAAACAGGGCGAGATGAAATATCTCGCCCTTTATAACACAATTTAACATAAGATTCTAATCACTGTTTTCCACGTAGTCGATATAATCGGCAGCCGACATGAGCCCCTTCAACTCATCGGGGTCGTCCAGCGATACCTCCACCAGCCAGCCTCCATCGTAAGGATCGTCATTGACAAGGCAGGGATTATCCAGTATTTCGTGATTAACCGCACGTACAGTTCCGCTGAAAGGGGCATAAAGCTCGGCCACGGTTTTGCGCCCCTCAATGGAACCAATGGAATCATCCTGTTCCACATAATCTCCTTCATCCGGCAATTCAACTCCGGAGATGATTCCCAGTTCCTCTTGGGCAAAGTCTGAAATACCGATCACGGCAAAGCCGTGTTCAACCCTCACCCAGATATGTTCTTTTGAAAATTTCAATTCTTCGGGGAATTCCATATGGCTACTCCAACACGATCCTCTCAAGGAACGAGGTATCTATATTTCCTTCGATGAAATCCTTATTGGCCATGATCCGTTTGTGAAAGAAAATGGTGGTTTTGATCCCTTCTATGATGAACTCATCCAGCGCCCTGGCCATGCGTTTAATGGCGTCCTCTCTGGTTTCAGCATGTACAATCAATTTTGCTATCATGGAATCGTAATGTGGAACAACCGTGTACTGGTCATAAACAAATGAGTCCACCCGCACCCCCAACCCTCCTGGTGGATGATAGGCGGTGATCTTGCCGGGGCAAGGAGTGAATTTGAGCGGGTCCTCGGCATTGATCCGGCATTCAATGGCATGACCACGGAACTTGATATCTTCCTGCTTGTAGCGCAGAGGCACACCAGCGGCAGACAGGATCTGTTCACGGACAAT
>JBAYZR010000378.1:0-3493 GCA_041672425.1 Pedobacter sp.
GACCACCTTTCGGGCCTTCATACCGGATAACAACCACGTCGCCAGCCTTGATCGCGCCATCCATCAGGGCTGCCATGGCCTTTTCCTCGGAATCGAAACAGCGGGCAACCCCCTCAAATTGCATCATCTTGTCGGAGACGCCGGACTGCTTGACCACTGCGCCTTTAGGAGCAATATTGCCGGAGAGGATGGCAATGCCTCCTTCCTTCTTGATCGGGTTGCCAAGGGGACGTATGACCTCATCATCCACATTCTGGATGCTCTCGGCCAACTGGCGCGTACTCAGGCCAAAGAGTGTCGGGATATCCTTGATCTTGTCGCCCAGCTGCTTGAACACGCCACTTACTCCACCGGCAACATCCAGGTCTTCCATAAAATATTCGCCGGCCGGATTCATGGAGGCCAGTTGAGGGGTGTCCTTGCCTAGTATGTCAAAGGTCTCCAACGGCAGTTCCACGCCAGCTTCGTGGGCAATGGCCAGCAGGTGCAGCACGGTATTGGAGGAACCGCCCAGGGCCAGGTCAACGCGGATGGCATTCTCGAATGCCTCGCGGGTCATGATGGAGCGCGGGGTAATATTATTGTGGACCAATTCGACTATCTTTTCCCCTGATGCAAAGGCGATGCGCCGCTTGAGCGCCGACACAGCCAGAGCAGTCCCGCAGCGCGGCAGGCTCATCCCCATCGTCTCAGTCAGAATGGCCATGGTATTGGCAGTAAACAGCCCCTGACAGGATCCCATGCCAGGGCAGGCGTTATCCTCGCAGACCTGCAACTCTTTGTCGCTGATCACGCCGGCCTTGTAACGGGCCATGGCTTCAAATGTATCGGAGACAAACGAATACTTGCGACCAGCCTGACCGCGGCCACTCATCATCGGACCGGCAGTCACAACGATACACGGAATATTCAGACGGACAGCAGCCATCAGCATGCCAGGCGTGATCTTGTCGCAGTTGGTCAGGAGCACCAGCCCGTCCAAGCGGTGCGCCTCGGCCACTGACTCCACCATATCAGCGATCAATTCACGGGTCGGCAGGGAATAGTGCATACCCTTGTGTCCCATGGCTATGCCGTCGCATACGCCGGGGATTCCAAAGAAGAATGAATAACCGCCGCCGGAATGAACACCCTTTTCAATAAAACGTTCCAGGTCGCGCATGCCCACATGGCCCGGGATCAGGTCGGTAAAACTGGTTGCCACACCGATAAACGGTTTGTCCATCTGACTCTGTGGGACACCGGTTCCCTTCAACAGCGCGCGGTGCGGGGTACGTTCAAGACCTTTTTTGATTGTATCGCTTCTCATGTTTTTTTTGTCCTTTGCGCAAAGCATATGTTTCATGCTACCAAACAGCGTATTGATGGAGCATAAAAGATAAAAATACATACTATATATGCCGGGAGGGTGTCAACCTGGAAGGTGGTTACAACAGGTATACGTCAAACTTCCAAGAGAATAAACCAGGCATATCCGCCAACTAAATGGATGACGGAGGGTTTCTGATATGACATCAAAGGCACTACCGGGGTTGCCCCCTGGTCTTCAGTGTAAATACGATACCCTGCGCGAAATTATCGCCAGCATCGGAGGATGTGTGATCGGTTTTTCCGGTGGCGTGGACTCTACACTGCTCTTTGCAGTGGCGGTCGAGGTACTTGGTGAGCGGGCTCTGGCGGTCACTGCAACCTCCGAAACCTACCCGGAACAGGAACTGACCGAGGCGCAGGAATTGGCTAGCCGCATTGGGGGGCGGCACCAGGTAATAGTTTCCGAGGCGCTGGATATCCCGGAGTTTAAGGACAATCCTCGCAACCGCTGTTATTACTGCAAAAAAGAGATGTTTGGCAAGTTGCGGTCCATTGCCGTCGAGGAAGGGTTACCACATGTACTGGACGGCGCCAATGTCGATGATCGTAGCGATCATCGACCCGGTCGGCAGGCTGCGTTTGAAATCGAGGTTCGCAGTCCACTGGAAGAGGCCGGATTCACCAAGGAGGATATTCGGACGCTCTCTCAGGCATTGGAACTGCCAAACTGGGATAAACCGGCCTATGCCTGCCTTTCCAGCCGTTTTCCCTACGGCGGCGCCATTACCCGTGAGCGGCTGCATCAGGTGGGGCAGGCTGAGGAATCGCTACGGGAACTGGGCTTCCGCATACTGCGCGTCCGCTATCACGGCAGCGTTGCCAGGCTGGAACTGGGGCCGGATGAGTTTCTTCAGGCGACCGCTGGTCTGCGGGATCAGGTGGTGCAGCGGATCAAAGGGGCAGGTTTTACTTATGTAGCCATTGACCTGCAGGGGTACCGCACCGGCGCAATGAATGAAGGCGATTAAACTTTCATCAACGCATCAATCTTTTGCAACCCCTCCAACGCCCCGCAGGCCAGGGAGATGTGAGGTGATTTGATTTCCGGCTCGCGCGGATTTATGCGGATCACCGTTGCGCCTTTATAGCTCCATCCCAATCGCTCCGATGTTGCGCGGATGGTGGGGATGGCTGTTCCGGCGCCCAACTCGATGACCGCTATTCGCTTGTCACCATGTTCCTCCAAAAAGCATTCAAACTTGTATTCCTGCATCCGGGTGCGGTCCGGTAGCCACGACCAATCCCCGAACATAAGGATATTCGGGCGGCTTACTTCCTTACAATCCGGGCATCTCGGGATGTAGCATGCCCGCATGGTGGCCTCATCTACCGGTATGATTTCATCGTTGACCCAAATACGGCTGTTGCAAGGTGTCAGGCATTGCAGGTGATGGATCGAGCCGTGTACCTCAAGTATCTGTTTGTCAGAATAGCCCGCCTTCTGGAACTGTCCATCAACGTTGGAGGTGACGACGAAACAGGGGGCATTAGCATGCTTAATCCAGCGTTGAACAATATGAAAACCTTCGTGGGGGATAGTAGCGCGGTACAGGTTGGTGCGGTGACCGTAGAACCCCCAGCCAAAGGCTGGATCGCGCTGGAAATGCGCGGGGTTGGCCGCATCGATAAATGACAGCCCCATGCGGGCGTAGGGAGGATAGGCTTGCCAAAAACCCTGATTTCCTCGAAAATCAGGCAGGCCGGAATCCACCCCCATACCGGCGCCGGAGGTGATGACAAAGGCCTCGGCCTCTCTGATGATGTGAGCTGCTTTTTCAAACATGAGTACCTCTCGTGAGTTTAAATATACCTTTTTAAATCCCGCAAAACTTGGTATATCATTAATCATTTCAGATAAATTGTCCATACCGGTGACAGGTTTTTTTGTACCGTCGGTTATTTGCATAAAGAAATAGCAATGCGTTTTCAGGAAGGAAAAACAGATGTCACGCACCATTTTCATTACCGGAGGAACGCGCAGCGGCAAGAGCAGATTCGCGGAACAACTTACCCTCGAATTTGGAGATCCGCTCTGCTACCTGGCCACAGCCCAATCACTGGACAATGAAATGGGTGAGCGCATCAAGAGGCATCAGCAGCGACGTGGCAATGTCTGGCAGAC
>JBAYZR010000379.1:0-3491 GCA_041672425.1 Pedobacter sp.
AACACCGAATCTGGCACGAGCCCCGGATTCGTGAAATCATCGCTGAAAAACTGGCTATAGTGGGGCTGGAAGGAACGGATGGCTTGCATACGTCGGAACTGTCCGGCGGCATGAAAAAACGCGTGGCCATAGCCCGTTCCCTGGCAATGGAGCCGGACCTGGTCCTTTATGACGAACCGACTGCCGAATTGGATCCAGTTACCACTGATGAACTGGCTGACACTATTAAGTCCCTGCGCGCAAAGACCGGCAACACTACGATCATTGTCACCCACGATTTGAATTTTGCCCTATATCTATCAGATCGTATTGCCATGATGCATCAGGGAGAGATTATCGAGACCGGGACCCCGGAAGAGATCAGGGGTAGCAGTAATCCAATCGTTCAACGCTTTATTCGCACGACCACCAAAGGTATTCAAGGGGATTAGTAGTTTCTTATGGGCAGAATATTACTTATCGATGATGATCGCGGCTTTACTGATTTCATGTCTGGCTATATCCGGGAGAACTACCCGCTATTGCAGGTGGAGATTTGCAACAGTCCCGTTACCGCACTGCAACTCATCAAGAGTGGCGGTTACGATCTGATGCTCATTGATCTCGAGATGCCGACCATGGATGGTCTGAAAGTGCTGGGTTTCGCCACTCAATCAGGAGTAGACAAAAACCGGATCGTTATTCTTTCGGGCCGTGATGCTGATACTCTTCACGAGATCTGTCCCATGGGAACCTGCCTGGCGGTACTCAACAAGTTCGAGGCGCGCCAAAAGCTGGTGCTCGACATGATTTTTAATTCCCTCCACAAAAAGGTCGGCGGCATATAAACACTATGGATGACCTTCTCAAAACCATGGCGGTACAGGTCGTCATCGTCATCCTTCTGCGACGTAAGGTTCCCATGGCTGCTGTTATGCCCATCGGCGCCCTGCTGCTGGGCATACTCTATCTCACCCCACCCCGCGAAATTATCAACGCAACGATACGTGGCATTATAGCCCCAAAATCACTGGATATGACCCTGACCCTTATGCTGACCATGGTGATGGAAAATATTCTGCGCAATACCGGCATGCTTAAACGGATGGTATCCTCTCTCTCTGTAGCGTTGCCCGACCGCCGTGTGGTTATGGCCGCCCTGCCCGCGATGATCGGGATGCTCCCCTCGCCGGGTGGCGCCGTATTCTCGGCGCCCATGGTCGATGAGGCTGCCGACGGAGCTAACATCAAGCCTGAACAGAAGGCAATGATCAACTACTGGTATCGTCATATCTGGGAATATATCTCGCCGCTCTACCCGGGTATTATCCTGGCGGCAGGCATTACCGGAATCTCAACCCAGACACTGTTTATTGCCAACCTGCCCTTTGCATTCTCCGTGATTATTTGGGGAATTTTCTTCTGCTTTCGGGGTATAGGACGACAAGAAACGCCGTTGTCAGATGTCGGCAGAGGCAGGGAGTTCCTGATTTTTCTGGCTATGGTGTCGCCGATCCTGATGGCGTTGATGTTGGTGATCATCTTCCGGGTCAACCCGGCCCTGTCTCTAGGGGGCGCTGTGCTGGCGCTTTATTTGGTTCAACGCTACACACCTGGCATGATTATTAAAAATCTGCGTGAGAGCGTTTCCGTCAAGGCGCTCTTTATGGTTATCGGCATAATGATTTTTCAAGAAATTCTGCGGGTGACTGGCGCGCTGGGTGGGATCTCATCGTTTTTTGCATCATCTGGATTACCGGTGCATCTCGTCCTCATCCTGATTCCCTTTGTCGCAGGTGTTATGACCGGACTTACCGTCGGGTACGTAGGTATCACCTTTCCGTTGCTGTTGCCCCTGATGGGAGTTGCCGCACCTTCTCCAGGTCTTGTGGCCCTGGCCTTTGCCTCCGGGTTTGCCGGAGTAATGCTCTCACCGGTACACCTCTGCTACGTACTCACTTGTGAGTACTTTCAGGTAGACATTACCAAGGTGTACCATCGTCTGTTCATTCCTTCCGCACTTGTTTTGGCCTCTGCCATTATCCCCTTGTATGTGTATTAAGCTTGTGCAAATCACGGTTGCAAAAAAAGGGACGTGGTATAGAATACAATAAATTGGCCGTCGCCGCAGGTTGGCGGTTGCCTCAACTGTACTATCAATCTCCCGAAGGAGGCGTATTATGCTGAAACGGATCTTTTGTCTGGCAACGACAGCTATGATGGCGCTCGTACTGAGCGGTTGCCTGGTTGCCGAAAGCAGATTTCTCAAGAAGGTGGAGGAAACCGACAATCTGACCAGAGAACTCACTGACCTGAAACAGAAACATGAAAAATTGCTTGCCGAGCATGCTGCATTGCAGAAGGAACATAACAAGCTTACTGCGGAAGCGGGCGTTCTGGGTAAGGCCAAAGCAGAGCTGGAACAGGTGCTGGCGGCCAGGTCCGACACCTTTTCCAAGAACATCAGCGACCTGCGTCAGAAGGTGTCGGCTCTTGAAACTGAAAATCAAAAGTTGAAGGACGATATTGTAACGTTACAGAAGGTCAAGGAAGAGAAGGTCAAAGAAGTCAGCAACACCTATGAGCAGCTTCTGGAAAACATGAAGAGCGAGATTGCCCAAGGACAGGTGACTATCTCAGAACTCAAGGGTAAGCTGACCGTGAACATGGAAGCGGCCATTCTGTTTGATTCCGGTAAAGCCGATGTCAAGGATGACGGGCTGCTTATTCTACAGAAGATGGTAGACACCCTGAAGGCGGTAAAAGACAAGGCAATCCGCATTGAGGGACACACCGATAATGTCCTGATCTCCGGCGCTTTGACCCGGGTATTTCCGACCAATTGGGAACTGTCCGCTGCGCGGGCTATCAATGTCACAAGATATCTGCAGCAGCAGGGACTGGATCCCTCGATCCTCTCCGCCGCTGCCTTTGGTGAGTTCAAACCGGTAGCTGATAACACGACAATGGAAGGACGTGCAAAGAACCGCCGCATTGAGATCACGCTGGTGTCAAAGGACTAATGGCAAAAAAGAAACAGCAAGCGCACCCACCGAAACAACAGGAGTTCCACTCCACCCCATTCAGCGCCTTGAAGGGGGTGGAGTGGTCTCTCCCGCCATTACCGAAAGCTGTTCAACCTGCTCCTTCACCGCCAGTTATCAAAGAGGATGATTCTGTCCTGTTTTTGCAAGCCATGGGCAATGTCAGGCAATTGGAGGGCTCGCGTCAGAAGCCGGAATCCAGAGCGCCGATTCAAAAACCAGAGAGAACTCCAGCAATGCCTTCTCAGCAGGAAATAGTTGACCAGACCGAAACCGAAGCCTTTTCTCAGGCTATCGGGCAACTCAAGCTGGATGTGGCTTTTGCCGACAAATTTCCTGAGGATGATGAACTCAAGCCGCTGGGCGCCAATCGTCTGCGCCAGTTGAAAAAAGGCATTATACGTCTTGATCGTCAACTCGACCTGCATGGACTGACGCGAGAGGAAGCACTGGAGGCGTTATCCAGTT
>JBAYZR010000380.1:0-3442 GCA_041672425.1 Pedobacter sp.
CGTGGTGTTGTAACGTCCCAAAAAGGATCCGGGAATCGTGCTGCTTTCATGTCTTTAGCCATGGATGGAGAGCCATACTCTGCCGATGCAATAGAAACTGCAACTGATGTGGCGGAACTTAAAGAAGTTGCAACCATGAAAGAGTCGATCTCTGCAATTGGTGAGGCATTCATCAACGATACGGTCAAAGTAGTTGTGACCCCGAAAATCTCCAGACAGCTCCTTATTATCACCAAGGGTGAACCTAAGCCCGGCATTGTCAAGCTTCTCACGTTCATTGATAAAGAGGGGCGAAAACTCATCAAGTAAGTAACTGCCAACGTAGTCAGTTCTTTAATAGCCCGGGGGAGACTCCGGGCTATTGGTTGTTTACTTACAAGGAACTTTACTTTATGACCATAACTACCAAGCTCAATCTGAACGCCATCATTGTTGCCATTGTAGTCTGTCTGCTTGCTGGCACCGGGATCGTAAGCCTCAACCTGGTCAAAGGCAAACTCTCACATCTGATCAAAAAGAGCACACCGTTTCAGGTTCGTACGACAGAACTCCAGCAGAGAATTCAGGAGACTGTTGCCTCTCTGGTAAAGGTGGGCACGGCTGAAAATCAGGAGGAGTTCACCCAGGCTAAGACTATGCTCGGGGAATCGCTTAATGAGGTAAAAAAAACCCAGGATGCCCTTGCAAGCCTTTCTGAACAGAAGAGCGACATCCATGAGGAACTTTCACGCACTACCGGGCAACTTGTTGCAATTACAGACAGCCGCTTAAAGGCTGAGGCAAATGTGTCTGGAGCGAACCAAATCATTTCCGCGCGGAGCAAGGGAATGGCGACCACACTCCGTGAGCTTGACGTTAGGATTGCTGCGCTCCAGATGACGAATACCAGAGGTTTTGCCAAGTCGCTTGGTGTTTCGAAAGGGACAACTGTAAAAAGGCTCAATCTTGAATCCATGCGTGCTTCTCTTGATCAACTTCAGTTGTTATTGGCAACACTCCCGGCAGCTAAGGATCGGAAGCAGGTCATTGTCCTAAAGAGCAGGCTCAACGGGATCGTTGACAACTTCCTTGAAAATTCTACCGTACGAGAATCGAATGAATTCACCGCTGCTGGCAAAGTGATTAAACAAAAAATTAACGAGATACTCTCCCACCATGCTCAGGTAATGAAACAGCCCGATGACGCAAACCGACTGAAGCTCGACCAAATGATCACCGAGTCGCGTGAACAAAATATTGGCTCACTGATTGCGTCCTTCGATGTGGCGGTGGATCGAGCAAGTCATGATTCTTCAGTTGCCAGCAATGCCCAGGAAGCGGCATTCAGGCAGTCTAATATTTCGACTGAAATTCTTGCCGGAAATGCTGCTCTCGTTGCTGCAGGCCTAACGCTTGACGGCATCTCAACACGCCTCTTCATTGCAAGCTCTGCTGATGAAATCACACGTCTCGAAACAGAGATGACCAAGGTTTTTGCCAAGATAGACAGCAGCGAAAAACAACTGGAAAAGGCTCTTGCCACGGTGAAGGCCACATCCGAACTAAAGCTCCTGAAGAAGGCGGAAGCTTCGCTGCGCGATATGCGTGGGCTATTGACTGGGGGGGAAGGTATTATTGCGAAGGTACGCAATCAACTCACCTTAAAACTGGAAGCGGCGAAGGCGAATGAAGCGATAAAGGCAACAGTTCAGCGCTATGTAGAAAAAGGTCGCGCTGAAACCTTGGCAGCTCACCAAGAGCAGGAAAACTCTGCTGTTGGAGTCAACCGGATCGTCCGGCTGAGTGTCAGCGCCATCGGAGCTGTCGGCGGAGCCACCCTGATCTTCACGGTTATTTTCAGCATCATGATCGGTCGGAGTATCACCAAGCCCCTTAATAAAACACTTGAAGCGATAACTATCGTTGAAGGGGGTGATCTTACCCATCGTATTGGCTACGAAAATAAGGACGAACTTGGCCAGTTAAGCAGCCGCTTCAACAGGTTCGTAGAGAAGTTTCAGACCGTTATTTCACAAGTCATCGGCGACGCAGACCGTGTTGCTTCAGCTTCAACAGAATTTCTGCAAACCTCGGTGCTTATGGTTAAGGGATCCGAAGAGGTCGTAGCTCAGGCTGGCAGCGTTGCAACGGCCAGTGAAGAAATGGCAGCCACAGCAAATAATATTGCACAGAACTGCCATCTGGCGGCGGAAAATGCCCAGCGTGCCAATACAACAGCCTCTTCTGGCTCAGTTGTTGTCAATAACACAGTTCATGTAATGGAAAAGATTGCCATACGAGTGAATGAGACAGCCAAAACCGTTGAACGACTTGGCGCCAGTTCCGACCAGATAGGTGAGATCATCCGTACAATCCACTATATAGCCGATCAGACTAATCTGCTTGCCCTGAATGCTGCCATCGAGGCGGCACGCGCCGGCGAGCAGGGGCGTGGGTTTGCCGTGGTCGCAGATGAAATTCGGGTGCTTGCCGAGAAGACATCAATAGCAACCAAAGAGATTGGCGACATGATCAAGGCGATCCAGAACGAGACAAGGTATGCTGTGGCTGGCATGGAAGAGGGGGTCAAAGAGGTTGAGAGCGGTACCATGGAGGCAGCCAAATCAGGAGAGGCGTTACAGGCGATTCTGGAGCAGATCAATGATGTAACCATACAGGTAAATCAGATTGCAACTGCCGCTGAGGAGCAGACTGCCACTACCACCGAAATCAGCAACAACATGGTTAATATCACAGAGGTCGTTCATAAGACTGCTCGTGGGGCTGAAGAAACCTCTTTGGCTGCAAAAGATCTCTCCAAAATGTCAGAAAAATTGCGCCAGATGGTTACACAGTTCAAAGTTACTTAATTCTACTTTGTCACATTCAGGAGAAGATTGAGGTCTAACGGCGTCGGCTGCACCTCCTGTAGCAGCGGGGTGGACAAACTGATGGGGGTGCAGGACGCCAAGCAGCTTGCCAACAACTGGCCCGGCGCCACCTATTAGTTGTGAACCCGAAGTAACGCTGCTTGATATTTTTCTATTGCCACAATTAGCAACATAACAAGCAGCGTCCGAAAGCGCCGGTCAAAACCGGCAAGGTGTAGCGAATGAAAGAGTCGTACGGTGAAGGAGTAGCGAACCACACCGGCCCTGGGGCATGCAGATGGAATACGTGCCACATCTAGTAAACCAGAACCCACTCTGCCTCAACCCCTCCTGCGGTTACCGGTTGCACCAGAAACTCCTTGGGCATTTGCGCCCCTTTGGCGGCCTCTTCCTTTATGGCGCGCAACTCCTCCAAAGGGGGCTGGGTGTTATTTGCCGGTTTATCCTAGAAAAAGCAGTTCATTACCGCAAAGACGGTAGAGTAGGAAGCAGGCCACTGCAACCGTAGGTTTGGCTTGTCTGTTTCCGCCTCTTTCGTTTGGCGGTGCCCTAGTAGCCTTGCCGTAGCTGCC
>JBAYZR010000381.1:0-3417 GCA_041672425.1 Pedobacter sp.
TTCCCGGCAGATTGATGTCCATCAGGATGACATCCGGCAGGGAGTCATGAGCAATCTCCATGCCACGGATGGCTTCCCGTGCACTCAGAAAACGGATATCGGGCCTGCGTGCAATGAGATCCTTGACCAGCATCAGATTCGCCGGGTTGTCCTCAATGTAGAGCAAGGTGTACACCTGTTCGGTGCTTTTGGTTTGCTCCACGGAAACCGTTGCGAATTCTGCTGAGTGGTCGGTAGGTTGCGGTTCGTCCGTCCGTTTAAGTTCGAACCAGAACACACTCCCTTGCCCGACTGTGCTTTCCACTCCGATTTTGCCCCCCATCAATTCGACCAGCCGTTTGCATACCACCAGGCCGATGCCGGTACCTTGTTCGTCGCCCGACTTTTGTCCAAGACGATTGAACGGCTGAAAAAGCTGCGTCAGCTGTTCCGGCGCCAGTCCATCGCCGGTATCCCTGACGCTGATACGAATCGAATCCAGGGGCGCCAGGGTAAATGTCACGTTAACCTTTCCGTCCGTCCTGTTGTATTTGATCGCGTTGGAAAGAAGATTGATGAGGAGCTGTTTCACCCGTGTACGGTCGGCGTTGACAAAGTAGGGTGTTTCAAAACGGGAGAAGGCCACGCTGATGCCGCGCTCTTTCGCCTGCGGTTCGACCATGACCTCGCATTCGTGCATGACTTCGGACAGAGATACCGGTTCCAGCGACAGCGACAGCTTACCGGACTCGATCAGCGCCAGGTCGAGGATTTCGTTGATCAGTTCCAGCAGATACCACCCGGCCTTGAGAATCTGATCGATACTTCGTTTTTGGGCGGGCTTCGGCAGCGGGGAGCCGGATTCCAGCAGTTGGGCAAAACCAAGGATCGCGCCCAGAGGCGTGCGCAGCTCATGGCTCATGTTGGAAAGGAATTCCGATTTTGCCTGGTTGGCTTTTTCCGCCGCGAGCATGGCGCTCTCCAGCTCAACGTTCTTATCCTGCAATATCCGGTCGAGTCGTGCCTTCTCTGCATCGGCCTGCTTGCGCATGGTAATGTCTTCCATGGCCAGGAGAATTATGTGTGAACCGATTTTTTTCCGAAAGATCTGTCGGGCGTTGAGCAGAATAATCTTGCGGTCGATACCGGGAAAAATATGATCGACTTCATAGTCATTGATCACGGTATTATTGGGCAGGATTTCCTCAAACAATACCCGTAGCTGGGGGATGTCCCATTGCCGGTTTCCGAGATCGTAGATGAAATTCCCGATTGTTTCCTCGGGTGTTACCTTGAAGGTGTCGTAGAAGCTGTGGTTGGCTGTGAGAACCTTCAGGCCGGAATCCAGCACCACAAGTGGCTTGCGCACGGTTTCAACTATATTCTCGGCATATTCCCGGGCATCCTGGACTTCGACACCCAACTGTCTGGCAACCGTGCCATCCACGATTGAGCAAAGGATATGATCTTTACTGTTTTCTATATCGTTTACCGCGACGCTCTGAAGCTGGCCATAGATCACAGTGCCATTTTTTCCTGTGAGTCTGACCTCGCATCTTTGCATCCCCCCTCTTTTCAAAACAGTTTCGAGGTGACTGGAAAACAACTCTTTCCCGCCTTCATCGGCAATAAAAGCGGCAAAAGGTTTATTGACCAGCAGCCGCCGCTCTATTCCCAGTATGTTAGCGCCGGTGAGATTTACCTTCTCTATCTGTCCAACCTCATCAAAGGTGAAATAACCCACGGGGGCAAAATCATACAGTTCAGAATACGTAGTTCGCGATAATTCAAGCTCCTCCTGGACCCGCATAAGCGATTCATTTTGCATCTCCAGCTCGACCTGTTGGTTCTCAAGCTCCTCTTGGGCGCGGCGCAGCTCTGTATTCTGCACCTCCATCTCGATCTGGTAGGCCTCAAGTTCATGGGCAAGTCGTTGTGTCGCTTCCTTGGTCCGGTGTGGAAAGAATTCTGCTGATTTCAGAAGATTTTTTTCTTTATCGATTTTCATTGCTACCCTCGATTTCCATCACAGATACATGTAGGGGCGGCCCCATGTGGCCGCCCAAGCCACCCAAGTTGTTTTTATCATATCTGTAAATATACCAGCATTCCCCTGAATGTACTAAGTGTATTCCTGCATCGGAATTGAAAGATACTGAAATTGCAAAAGAACAAGAGTTAAAATGTACCAGGCGGCCTTGCGGCCCTGTTTGTATCTGAGCATATGAGGGTTAACAGAGGGAGAGAAGGGTGATAAAAGCCCGCTCACCGGACCGCAACAGCATAAAGAACAGCTCTGCAACCGGGCGGTGACTGTATGATACGTAAGGTTGGCGGATGTAGCAGGGACGGACGCCGGCGTTTATGGCCGCCAGACAGCCGGTCAGCAGGCGGTCATCAACCATCAGGATAGAATCCGGCGGCACTTTGGCGAGTTCACCTGTTTTGTTGAGTCCGTCGGGATAGGGCTTCTTGCGGACGTTCGCGATGAAACGGAAGGCGGGGAAGTGCTCCTTGAACCAAGCCTTGCGCCCTTCAGTGGGCTTGTTGGATAGAATGAAGATCCTTTCTCCGCCAAAAACGGATTGGCATTTTTTGAGCCAACCCACTGCTTCGGGGAGCGGGTGCGAAGCGCCGTGATGGGCCAGGACGCCATCAAAGTCGAGCGCCAGTGCCGCGATTCCCGATGACTTCAGTTGTTCGGGGTCAAGCGAGAGCACGCAGCAGCTTTTCGGGGTCGCCCGCAGCACACTTTGCAGTGCGCGGCGATTGCGAACCCCGAGCGAAAAACCGGCCAGAATGTGGGAGAAGGCGCTCATACGTCAGATTTTATGATGATCTTTCTGGGCGAGTGATACCAGATAGTAGACAATTCCAAGTACCAGCAGGGTACCGGCCAGAAAGGCCTGGGTGGTAAGGTCGTCTTTGCGTAGGGTGGAGATAAGTATCTCGCGGATCATGGCGACAATGATTACTCCGATGAAAACCAGTATGTTGAATTTGCCGCCTTTCAGATTCTTGATCTCGTTGTCCATCAGCTCAATCATCATCCAGAGAATCAGTAATGATCCAAGTGCCGATAGAATCCCTTTCTCCATGTTCCCACTGAAAATATGGAGAATGTCCCAGATGAAGAGTGTGACAACCGAAATGGAAACACCGGCCAGCGCCAGCACCAGAGCCAGGTTCAGGCCATAGGTGAAGCGCTCCGTTATCTTGATCAGGAAAGACTCGACCTTGCGCGATACGAAAACCTTTTTCATCTCCTCCTCGCGATAGGATGAACCCATCACGTCCAGATGCATGTCGAGTATCTTTTCGCAGGCTTCACGCAGGATGCGCCGCTGCTCACGATCAGAATAATTTCTGTCGATCAAGTTGAGCAGGAAATGGCGGATCTGGTTCATGGATGCATTGACGAAGTGGATGTTGAGTCCG
>JBAYZR010000382.1:0-3412 GCA_041672425.1 Pedobacter sp.
ACGGAGGCGAGGATGGCGGCTGACCCGAGAAACGATCCCTTCTGAAAGCAAAACCGAGATCAGGGGGTGAGTAGCATCACCCCCGAATAAGATCTTGTTCAACCAGCAGGAAATCACGCCAACTGGTCAAGATAATCAGGGAATTGGAGGTCATACAATTCGGAAATCAACACGGGATCGTCACCAAATTGAGCGTAGGAAGCGCAATGTGTGTTCCGTTATTTCTTATTCACTTTGATGAACGTGTTTGGTCGAATGCTTACCCCGCTTATAATCTAACCTATTGATATTAATTGCAATGATCTTCTATAGCTTTCCTTGTTATTAGCCTTATTTTCTGCTACCGTGGAACCACATATAGAATCCAACCTAATTTAAGGCTGAATGTCAATTACAGAAACCGAAAGAACGAAGAAAACTGAAAAACTCAACATGACATTTATAGACAATTAGATATTGTCTGCCAATACTGAAAGGGTTGACGTTCACGACTCGGAACTCAAGGGATTCGGTATTCGGATCAGAGAAATGCAAGAAATCTTTCTTCGTAATAAAGTACATAGGGAATAAGCGGAAGCATGTAACCATTGGTTCATACCCTGTATTTACTGCCGAAACTAATGTCGGAGTGTCCGTCAAAAAAATAAGAGCGGGTTTTGAAAAAAAGGCCTTTTCTGCCAGCCACTAATTAAATTCCCCATTGAGGATTCATCCCATGATCGCAGCCGAAACGCCTGCCCACAGCAAAACAAAGCCTACCACTACCGACCTGCAGCGCTCTTTTCTGCGCCATCTCCAGTACACCCTGGTTAAGGACAAATACTCAGCCACCCAGGCGGATCTCTATCTGGCCCTGTCCTACGCTGTGCGCGACATGCTGGTTGACCGCTGGCTTGACACACAGCAATCCTACTATATCAATGATGCCAAGCGGGTCTATTACATCTCCATGGAGTTTCTGGTTGGTCGCACCCTGGGCAATACCCTGATCAACCTGGGTATCATGGAGGAATGGGAAAACGCCCTCAAAGAGATGGGCATCAGTGTAAATGAACTTCAGGAGAGCGAATGGGATGCTGGCCTTGGTAATGGAGGACTCGGACGCCTGGCTGCCTGTTTTCTGGACTCCATGGCCACCATGAGCCTGCCGGCCTACGGCTATGGTATCCGTTACGAGTACGGCATGTTCTACCAGAAAATAGTGGATGGCAGCCAAAACGAGGTGCCTGACAATTGGTTGCGGTATACCAATCCATGGGAATTCGGGCGCCAGGAACATCTTCACAAGATCCAGTACGAAGGCCGGGTTGTGGAATATTCAGACGAAAACGGTGGGCAATGCCACAGATGGCTCGACACCCGCGATGTAATGGCTCTGGCCTATGATGTCCCGGTACCGGGTTACGGCAACGACACCGTCAATACAATGCGCCTCTGGAGCGCCAAATCAACCCGTGACTTTGAGTTGACCTCCTTTAACCAGGGAAACTACGTTGGCGCCGTCGAGTCAAAAATGAGGACCGAGAACATCTCCAAGGTTCTTTACCCGGCCGACCACATGGCCGAAGGTAAGGAACTGCGCCTGCGCCAGGAGTATTTTTTATCCTCAGCTACGGTACAGGACATCTTTTACCGTTTTGCAAAAAAGCATAACGACCTTTCTCTGCTACCGGAAAAGGTAGCCATCCAGCTTAACGACACCCACCCTACACTTGCCATCCCCGAACTGATGCGCATCCTGTTGGACGAAAAACGACTCGCATGGGACGCAGCCTGGGATATTGCCGTGCGTACCTTTGCCTACACCAACCACACCATTCTACCCGAGGCGCTTGAAAAATGGCCGGTGCGGACGATGGAACAGATCCTGCCGCGCCACCTGCTGATTATCTACCAGATCAACGACCATTTCCTCCGGGAGGTATCAGCCCGTTTCCCTGGTGATGACGTCAGGATGCGGCGCATGTCCATCGTAGGCGAGGAGGGCGAAAAACATGTGCGCATGGCCTATCTGGCCATTGTCGGCAGCCACTCTGTTAACGGCGTCTCGGCCCTGCACAGCGAGATTCTTAAAGATGACCTTTTCCACGACTTTTATGAGATGTGGCCGGAGCGTTTCAACAACAAGACCAACGGCATCACCCAGCGCCGCTGGCTCAAACATGCAAATCGCTGGCTGGCAGACCTGATCTCGTCTAAAATCGGCGACGGCTGGGTCACGAATCTTTATGAATTGAAAAAACTGCGCGATCTGGCCGATGATCTCGACTTCCAACAGCAGTGGATTGAGCTTAAACGAGCCAACAAGCAGCGACTGGCTGAGGAGATATTTAAACAGACCCGCGTTTCAGTCTCACCGGATTCCATGTTCGACTGCCAGACCAAACGCATCCACGAATATAAACGCCAACTCCTCAACCTTCTGCATGTCATCACCCGCTATAATCGCATCAAGTCCAACCCCGGCCTGGACATAGCCCCGCGTACGGTCATCTTCAGCGGCAAGGCAGCCCCTTCCTATTACATGGCCAAGCTGATTATTCGGCTGATCAACGCCGTTGGGACGGTTATCAACAACGACCCGGCAGCCAACCACCTGCTCAAGGTAGTCTTCCTGCCAAACTACAATGTCTCACTGGCCGAGATGATCTTCCCTGCCTCCGATCTTTCCGAGCAAATCTCCACTGCCGGGACCGAAGCATCCGGCACCGGCAACATGAAATATGCCTTGAACGGCGCCCTGACCATCGGGACACTGGACGGCGCCAACATCGAAATCATGGAGGAGGTCAGCCGTGAAAACATCTTCATCTTCGGCATGAATGCCGAACAGGTGAACAGCCTGAAGAACGCCGGATACCGCCCCCAGGAATATTACTACCGAAACGAGGAGCTAAAGCAGGCCATAGATCAGATCGCAAACGGTACATTCTCTCCGGGCGACCCAAGACTGTTCAAACCGATTACCGAAAACCTGCTGGGTAGCGATACCTACCTGCTCCTTGCTGACTATGCCTCTTACATGAACTGCCAGGGTGAGGTGGACAAGCTTTATCAGCAACCCTACGAATGGGCTCGAAGATCGATCCTCAATACAGCGGGCATGGGTAAGTTTTCCAGCGACAGAACCATCGCGGAATACGCCTGTGAAATCTGGGGTATCCAGCCTGAAAAGGTCTGCCGTCACAGTCGGCGCGACCTGACCTGAGGCCTTATGTCGAAAACCAGCACACCCGGTTTGTGGGATCAAACCTTCGGGGATTATAAAACCTCGGGGGTTTCCGCACATGCGCCACTGGCCGAACGCATGCGCCCTCGCACTATAGAAGAATTCATCGGGCAGGAGCACCTGCTGGGTGAAGGGCGCATCCTGCGGCGCATGATAGAGACCGACTCACTCTCATCCCTGATA
>JBAYZR010000383.1:0-3389 GCA_041672425.1 Pedobacter sp.
CCAAAGTGGTGCTACTCTTTTACTTTTACCTCCATTCATCAGGAGAAAAGCACCATGGCACAGCAACTTATTTTGCCTTTAATACCCAGTGGAGCTACTGAGATTGGCGATCATGTTTGCGTTTGGCGCGACGAAGAAAAATGGACTTATTTCATGGGATCACATCCCATTTATTCGCACCATCCATCCGATCAGCGATTGTTTCGGCTCTATACCTCTCTTCTGATTGATACCGGGGCCTGCCGCCAGATAGATGTTATCAATACCTTCGCCATTCCAAAAAGCAATGTTGATCGATCATTAAAACTACTTCGTTCAGAAGGCATAGAAGGTTTTTTCAAACATCGTCGTGTTCGTTATGGCGGTACAATATTAACAAAGGAGAAAATAGAAAAAGCACAGCAACTTCTTTAGTCAAATCATAGCCGTCATGAGGTTGCTGATGAGTTGAAGGTTTCTTACGACACTCTGCGCAAGGCGATCAGCTCCGGTCGCCTTGTGGCGCCCTCTGAGCCATCAGAAATAGCTACGTCTAAATCAGCAAGGGATTTAGTTGACTTTCAGGCCTCCGAAGGCATGGGTACTGCTTGTACCCGTGTGGATGATAGGACTCTTGCTGCTTTTGGTGTTTTTGATGGTGCTCCTGCGTACTTTGAACCCTGTCTTGACATTCCTAATGGTGGTGCATTGGTCGCCTTGTCGGCTCTGCTTTCGAATGGTTTGCTGGAGGGATCCGAGGAATTGCTAGGCGGTGTAAAGGGTTATTACACCTGCTTTCATGTATTGTTGCTTCTAGCGTTCATGGCTTTGTGCCGGATCAAGACGGTGGAAAAGCTCAGAGGGTATGCCCCAGGAGAGTTTGGCAAGATGCTGGGACTCGACCGTGTTCCGGAAGTGCGCTGCCTGCGCATGAAAATGGACGAGATGAGCGCAGATAATGCAGCCGAGAAATGGGCTCTGCACTTGAGCAAGTTCTGGATGCAGGCTGATCCTGATGCTGCCGGTGTCCTCTATATTGACGGACATGTCCGGATTTACCACGGGTATTTGACAAAACTGCCAAGACAGTTTGTTTCCAGAGAAAAACTGTGTATGCGGGGGATTACTGATTTTTGGGTGAACGACGCTATCGGTCGGCCCTTTTTTGTGGTTCAGAAAGTTGTAGATGCTGGATTGCTCAATGTTTTGCGTAGCGACATAGTACCTCGACTTCTACAGGACGTTCCTGATCAACCTTCAGAAGAAGAGCTAGAGGCCAATAATAATCTTTGCCGCTTCGTAATGGTTTTTGACCGGGAAGGATATAGCCCTGTTTTCTTCCGTGAGATGTGGGAAAATCACCGCATTTCTTGTATAACGTACCATAAGTATCCAAAAGAATCGTGGGCTGAAGATTGTTTCAAACAGCATGAAGTGAGCATGCCAAACGGTGAAATTGTGACCATGCGACTGGCCGAGAAGGAAAGTTTTATTGGTTCCGGTAAAAATCCGCTTAGGGTTCGTGAGGTGCGAAAACTTACCGAATCCGGCCATCAGTCGAGCCTCATAAGTACGTGCTATGAGGGCCACCATACCCTGCTTGCTGCGCGCATGTTCAGCCGTTGGTGTCAGGAAAACTTCTTTCGGTACATGATGCAACACTTTGGAATTGATCTACTATCTGAATATGGGGTCGAAGATCTGGGTGACGCGGAAAAAGTAGTCAATCCCGCATGGCGTGACCTAAATCGGTCGTACAAAGTGATTAAAAATAAACATCGTTACCGGAGTGCTGTATTTGCCGAAATGTCCCTGCATCCGCAAAGGGAAGAGAGTACAGTTCGGTATGAAAAGTGGATAGTTAAAAAGGCGGCGTTGCTGGAAGAAATTCAGAGCTACGAGCACCAGATCGCAGAAGAAAAGGCCCGATTGAAGGAAACTCCCAAACATATTAGCTGGGCGCAGCTTGAAGAAAAAGACCAATTCCACCGGTTACTTCCAGGGCGTAAACGACTAACGGACACAGTCCGAATGATCGCATATCGAGCGGAGACGGCGATGGCTACTTTACTAGTGAGCCCAACAGTGGATTTTGTTGCTGCACGAACTTTGTTACAGAATCTTTTTGTCACAGAAGCTGACATACTTCCTGATTATGAGAATAAAGTTCTTATTGTCCGTGTTCACAGTGCGTCAAGACCAGCAGCAAATAGCTCTCTCAAACAATTATTTGCTAAACTGAATAAAGCTCAAGTTGAGTATCCAGGAACAGACTTGCAACTTGTTTATGAACTTAGAGGAAGTAAAGTTGAGGCAGTATCTCAGTTGAAGGTGTCATAGTAACTTCACAGAGGTAAGGATTTCTGAGGTTATGCTGTTTGTAGAATAGATCCTGCGCATAGAGTGGAGAAGTCACCCCGGTTAATACTGTCAGTATCAGAGCGAAGCAGGCTGCTAGCGATAGGTTGTTTATTATTGTTCTCATTTTAGGATACCTCCCTATAGATAAAGTTAAAGAGCGTGTTACATCATGCTTTTTGCGGCTTGATACATTCGCTTGAAATGCAGACAGAATGCCCACGCTCTCGTAGTATGCTGAATAGTTGAGTTTCCCCTCGCGCTTGCTCTAAACCTACAACCCGTATTTCTTAAGTACGTCTGTTAGTTCAGCGACAAGCTTGAGAGCATCCTCACGATCCAGCAGTTCGGCAATCTTCCGGAAATGGGCCAGCTCACGGATACCCGGCGCCAATTGCTGCCCGCTTCTGGCCACGGCTACATTCTCGATGATGTCGCGGGGAATCCCTGACGGGACGCTGTTATCTATTTTTATATTGATCCCACTACCTCCTTCAACAATATCTGAAAAACCCGTATTTGAAAGCGGTTAACTTGGTTTTGAGTTTTCACGCCATTTTGCTGTTCCAGGCAACCTTATTTGCCCAGGCTGAACTTGACCATGTTTTCGGCACAGTCGGATTTCACCCAGAAGGTATGCTTCCCGCCCGGCAGCTTATGAACGAACTGGATGCTTGTCTGGTCATAGAAGGTGGAGGTTCCAACAGGTTTCATGTCATCGAAACCCCATTGAACCTTACGGGGGCCTCCGCTACAGGTCACGCTGAAGCTGGAGGTGAAATATGCCGACTTGAGTGCTCCTGGACCGGGGTCGGTTATTGGGTACGATGCCCCGTTGATTGGATAGACAATGTTCACTTTTACCTGGTCCGCAACGACCGGAATTGCGAAACCGACTGCCAATACAAAGATGACGGCGCAACATCAGATTTCCTGATCCCGCCCGTACTTTACCGGTTTTTCCAGTAAACTGATCTGGCACATTTTCTTTTTCAAATTCATCCCGTTTGGTGTAAAGTTGGCTGCTGATTTTACTCGAAATGAGGTTGTTA
>JBAYZR010000384.1:0-3374 GCA_041672425.1 Pedobacter sp.
GAAAACCCATTAGTTTCCGCTATCATTTTTATGAAGGAATTTCCATGATGTTCAATCTCCAAAAAGTTTGCATTATCCGGAACAGGTTTGTAAATATTGAATGTTTTCATTATTCCGATTGATGCGGCGCTCTCCAGCGGACCAATAAAACTGGTGTCTTTTTCATTGAAATGAGGTTGCATAGTCCAGTATTCGAACTGTTCGGCATTCAGAAAAAAACATCCGCTGTGCGGGTTTAGCGGCTGACAGAAACGAAAATACGAGCCAAAGAAATTGGCGCTGAATTCTGGCCCGTCAGTTGGGTAGAGGGATAAACAGCTATAAATGTTGCCAACATTGCCGTCAAGATAGCACTTTAAAACTGAGTGATTACGCGACAATTCGAATCTGTTTGGCTGTAGAAGGTTAGCACTGCTTGTGGCGTCGGTAAACCACTTGATTTTTTGCAAAAAAAGCGAGTCAGGTATAATAAGATCATCTTCCATGTAACAGTAATAATCGTATTCTCCAAGGTGGCCCTTCATGATTTTTGCGCACTCGAATCCAAGCAGCATCGGCTCTGCATCTGTTTCAAGGTGTGAATAGCCGGTGTAAGGAAGTGACAACTCTCCCAGGATATGACACTGTCGGGTGGTACATATTAAAATATCTATCTGATGCTGCTGATGAAGATTGGCAGGGAACGTCTGTTTTAAAAAATGATCCATAAAACATTGAGAGGTTCCCAAGTGTTGGTGGATCGACGTTATACATCCAGTTAAAGCTTCTATACGGGGTGCAGGATCTTTCTTCATTGAACCGTGATTTGAGTTCTCTTCATGGCGATAGTAGTGCGGAATGGTAATTAAAATTTTCATGGCGATCCTCTACTGAAAGAATTTTATTCTCCGGGATTACGCGTAACAGTTAATGATTTCATGCCACTGGATGTTACAACTGCTCCGCTTTCTTTTGAAGATGATAGCGTTAAACTAATAACAACGCCATATGTAATACGATTTGGACGGGGGATAGTGGAATGAATTGTGCCAATCCGGATCAAGTAGAAGAAGTATGCTGTAAACTGAAGCTTGACATCGCCTGCGGTAAAAATAAGAAACCGGGGTTTACCGGCGTCGATATCTGGGAAGGGGCAGATATTGTTGTTGACCTGGAAAAATTCCCCTGGCCTTTTGAGGATAATAGCGTGGATGAGATTTTCTGTTCCCATTACATAGAACACACTCCCGATCTGATTTCATTTGCCAATGAGTTGCACCGGATTCTGAAGATTGGGGCGAAAGCGGAAATCATCGCGCCATATTACTCCAGTATCAGGGCTTGGCAGGATCCTACCCATCTACGGGCGATATCTGAAAATACATTTTTGTACTTCAACAAGGATTGGCGTGTAATTAACAGGCTTGACCATTATCCGATAGTCTCTGATTTTGATTTTGAATCCAGTTATGTCATTGACCCGACATGGCGGGATAAAAGTGAAGATGAACTGAAATTTGCCATAAAACACTATATAAATGTTGTAAGTGATATTCGCACAATCCTGACAAAGCGAAAGTTGTATGCGGAAGATCTGGAGCGGGATATGAGACAGGCCGATGAACTCTGGGAAACCGGAAAATTTGAGGCGGCCATCGAAGTTTGCCATACCATTGTATCTCGCGACGCTGGAAATCATGAAACCTATCTGATGCTTGCGGAGTATTCCTGCCAAAGCGGTGATCTCAACGATGCCGTATCATATTTCCGTCAAGCCCTTCTTTTCGATGACGAATCGCTTCAGGCGCATGTCGGTTTGATCAGGTCCCTTACAAAGGCCGGACAAAATGTTGATGCTGAGGCTCATCTGGAAAATATCAGAAGGGAAGATCCTGAACTTGCAGGATTGATAGCGGGGTTTATTAATTTTGCTGCGGAGTAAGCAATGAACAAGCCTCAGATTGTTCACACCTACAGGACTTCATGCAAATCCGTTGCGCAGCCTCCTGGTTTTGGAGATTTTTTAAGAGGCACAATGGCGCTGTTTCAATTATCGCGCTACTTGAATTTTGATCTACAGATGGATTTTTCACACCATCCACTTTCACGATACATTGAACCGTATGGCATGCCTTACTTACAAGACGATCAGCCGATTTACGAATTTTTTAATGCCGACATCAACAAACTTGAGCCGTTTTTGACGGATCACTGTTCTTATGGCGCCAGGTTTGTGACTACCCACGCGGTACCTCTGTTTCCTGTAGATTGCGAGTGCCGTGATTTTATCCGCAATCGTGTTTCACCGAAGGTTGCTGTTAATTCACTGTTGCGGACAATCTTATCCGAACTTGGTCTTGACAGGTATTGTGTAGTGCATATGCGGATGGGGGATCATACCTTTGGCGCTAATATTTCCGTATCTCCGACAGTCGAGGCTTATTTGCGGGAATTTATTCTCCCAAAATGGGGACGGGACGTATTGCTGATGTCTGATAACAGCGCTATTAAAGAACTTCTTTCGGCAAAGTTCAGTGTGATGTGCCTGGCGAATACCCCTGTGCACCTGGGGCAGTGCGGTGACAAGGAGTCACCTCGGAACGGTGTGCTTGATGCGTTACTGGATTTTCATCTTATGGCGCGCTCGGAAGAGATATATCAGTATTCTGTTTATCCTTGGGGGAGTGGATTCAGTGATATGTGCAGCAGGATTTATGACGTTCCATTGACAAAAATAGGCGCAGGGAAGGTGTAGATGCCTGATGTTTGTCAGGGCTATGGACTTGGAATAAAAATGGGGGTCATGCTTGAACAGTATTATACGAATTACTTTGAAGGGTATCTTCCGCGACCGCATATTCCAGGGTATCATGGCATTGGCGGTACTTTTTTTCATTATCCCGTCGATCGCATCTCTCTCCATGCGGCAGGTAACGGAACTCTCCACTACACTTTCCCTTTCCCTGATTTCGTTCATCATGCTTTTATTGGCGGTGTTTCTGGGGGCAACATCCATCTGGAAAGATATTGAACGCCGCTATACATTCAGTGTGTTGAGCCTCCCGATGAGCCGTTCAACCTATCTGCTTGGGCGTTTTTTCGGCATTGCCTTGTTCATGCTGATAACAGCCTTGTTTCTTGGCAGCATGGCAATGATTTCCATCAAGATGGCATCTTTGATATATCCACCGAATCGCCCACTGCTTTGGTCGGCAATTGTTGCTACGATCTTTTTCGATGCACTCAAATATATTGTGGTTGTGGCAATCGCCATGTTGCTTGCAACTGTGAGCACCTCATTTTTCCTCCCTGTTTTCGGGTCGATCAGTATGTTTCTGGCAGGCACGGCTACACAGCAGGTGTATGACTATCTGCATACCACTTCGGCACAGGCG
>JBAYZR010000385.1:0-3369 GCA_041672425.1 Pedobacter sp.
CTGTTTGGTAACCCCTTTAATTGTCAGGTTACCGGTCACTTTCAGTTTGTCTTTATCTGTTCCGGCTTCAACTTTTGTTGATACAAACGTCATGGCAGGGAATTTTGCAACATCAAAGAAATCGGCGCTGCGCAGGTGCTTATCACGGAGGGGGCGACCCCTATGTTCCCCCCTCTCAGCGTCCCCTCGGACTCTCTCCTCACCTGGAACCGTTTACGATCTGACGCTGGAGAACGACCTGGTTTTTATGCTCTGCCGTCTTGAATTTAAGGTATTCGTTCTTGTCCAGATCGAAGAGTTGTTTCCTGTAGACGGTCGTAAGATCATGCCACTCGCTGATTCTCATGTTGAAGCGATTTGCTTCGGGATAGAGCAGCGTATGCATAAAGGACTGGATCGCTAAAAAGGATCGGACTGCGCTACGTTCGAGCGCTCCGCGCGGTCCGCGGATATAGTCGGGGTTGCCGTTTCGGTCCGTTCCGACAACTGTGAACCCCACCTTGCTCCGTCCGAGTGTTGCAAAATAGATCTTGGTTGCGAGACGAAGCGCAACGCTGTCGCTGTAGGCATAACTGACGTGGACAAAAGTTTTTGCGCCGTCAATGGGCAGGGCCTCGAACCTCATCCTGTGATCCCTGGTGCCGTAAGGGCCGGAATCGGCATTGAGTAAGATATCCAGATAATTCTGTTGCTGCACAACAGCCGTATAGCGGTACACGACTTGACGTGTAACATCGGGGGGGTGATAGACTTTACCGCCCGGGTAAAAGGTCAACAACCAAGCCCCGGGCAACTGTTTGTAGGTGCAGGCCTTGATGTTGGGGTGGAGAGAAACTATGTCGCACCAGTTGGCCGGAACCTTGAGTGCATTGACAACGCTGCTGAAGGAATAATCGAAGATTCCGTACACATCCACCTGCACTCTGTCATCCCGTTCAAAAGACTCCACGACAAGAGGAATGCCATAGCTGTTTGTCTTCAGTCTTGCCAGGTTCCGTTGATAGGTAGCCAGAAGCGCCGTCTCGCCCTGCCGGGGCTTTATCACTGCCGTAGCAGAACCGGCCAAGAAAAGAATCACTGCTGCAACCATTAACAGGAAAAAATATCGGGAGAGTTTTAACTTATACATCTGGATTCACATGACACTCTCACTGATAATATTCCTACGGAATGAGCCGCAATACCATCGCCCCGGCTTCCTGGAGAGGACCCAGCGGGTTTTTGGTTTCACGTTCCTCGAGGATCTTCGGATCACCGCTCCAGAACTTATCGACGACTACATCATCGATAATCAGAAAGAGCGCCTTGAACCGCCAACCGGACCCCTTGGTTTTCCTCTTGAAGTTGAAGATGTCGAGCCAGAAGTTCCCAATACGCTCGTTAACCATGACCTTCGGCTCAATCTGGTAGCCCAGACAGTTGTCCTTAACCTTGATGCAGAGCGCCAATCCGCTGCTCAAGTCCTCGTATTTGATGTTCTGAGTGTTTGTCGCGATGTCTATATAGCTCAGAATCCTGACGTTGGGTGTGGAGTAGATGTCGAAGCCTACTTGCTTGAGCTGTTGAACGGTGGTTTGATTGCGAACGACTGTTCCATAGGCCGTCTGCACTTCCTGAAAACTTTTCCAGGGGACCGGAACGACTTCTTTTGTGCTGGGGAGAAAAGCGGCGCAACCGGACAGCATCAATAGCATAAGTGTCCCCGCTATAAAGAAATTTGCATTTCTCATGTCTTGCCTCCCCGTGTGATTGCAAGGCTGGATACTTCTTTGGCTGTTATAAACAACCAGCTATTGAACCTTTCAACAAATTAAGAGGCAACTAACGTGCCGGTTGCGATGTGGAGACACTGATAGTGTAATTGCGCGATTATACTTGTGAAAACAATGTGGGTGCGTGATGCATAAGGATAATCGGGCAATTGTACCCGTCACGATTGACACAACTGCCATATATGACGGACTGGGTTACTGCAAACATCCGCTGTTCCTTGCCAGTTGTTCACCTGTGCGCATGCGACTGCCGACAATTCCTGCATCAAAAAAACTAGAAAAAAACTAGGGACACTTCCCGAAAAAAACTAGGGACACTTCCCGGTTTATTGTAGTTTTCCTCAACCCGTCACTACAAAATGTGGGAAGTGTCCCTAATTTTTTAAACCCGTCACTACAAAATGTGGGAAGTGTCCCTAATTTTTTACTAATTTTTTAATTTTTCCCGTCACTACAAAATGTGGGAAGTGTCCCTAATTTTTCCCCAAAATGTGGGAAGTGTCCCTAATTTTTCCCTAGGGTTCCCCCATATCATATTAAAATCCTATAGAGCTTGTTTATGCGGACCCGAGTCCGCTTGTCAAGGCGGGACAATAGATCCTGGACAGAATCTACCTCCTCTTCATCATAATCAGTTCCAATCATTGCCGACAATGTACTTGCAATAGTTTGAGGAACAATAGATTCCTTGCTGGTCCCTAGGTATGACCGCATAACATTGGATAATTCAATTACATTACCGTAATAATTAATATTGTAATTACCGATGCCCTGCATAAGTTTTATGTTTTCCATCAACTTTTCAATTATTGCAAAGGAGCTGAATATGCTATTACCTGAAAAGCTCACCATATTAATGGCAGAGTAATCAACAAAATTATTTATCTTATTGTTGCATCTAGGAAGATACTTTTCGCGTATAATATTTGACATGAATTGGCTGTTCTTTCTGGCCGCTAACCCAAAAGAATGAAAGATATTTATCCTCTCAACCCAATGGGTATTAATCCTACTTTCAACCATAGATAGCAAAAAATGAATATACCACTTTAAGTCCTCGTCGTTCAGGTTATCTAAATAATCGGAAGAAAGTGTTTTTACAGCCTCATGACTCCAATAAGATTTAAATAAAATGACCTGTTGTCTTTTCTTGATTTTGCTCACAACATCGACAAAGTCGTGCTTTTCTACGCTTGGCGAAAAATCAATAGAAAGGCTATCCATATAAAAATCAGGTATCATACCTACCTCACAACGAATCATGGGAGCCAGTCAAAATCTCATGCAAAATGTCTTCATATTTTATTGCTAATGTTTCTATATCTACTACAGAAAAAAGCTTATTGATTACTTTTGTCTCGACTATACAAGCTTCTAAATGGTCTCTGAGCCGGATACCACTATAACTTGGCACTCGGTCATACACCGGCCTGTGACTGTGAACAACCCGGTTGAGTGAAGGCCCTTCCTGAAAAGCTGCAATAACAATTTTAAATTCACTTCTTGTTATCATCAATTCCAAAGCTTTAGAATCGAAGTTGTACGACTCAGTAATCGGCCCCAGTGCCATTTCTATTGAATCCTTGTATGATGGACA
>JBAYZR010000386.1:0-3367 GCA_041672425.1 Pedobacter sp.
CTGAATGTTAATTTTGCCAAGATGCCTACGTTTACCCTCCCTGGTCTCACCATGCCGGAAATGGTTAGCCTTGGCATTGATTTTCCAAAGCTGGGTAACCTGGGTCTTGGAAGTTTCATCAATTTGTCCGGAATGTTTCATTTTAAAGCATTTGATTTTATAAATTACGACAAGCAGTTCGATTTTACGATAAAGATGAAGAGCCTCATCTTAAGTGATGGCAGTACCACCAACGTCACCTACTTTACAGCCGCTATTGTTGATCTTGACCTGTTTGCCGGATTTAATGAGGGAACTTCCGACGAGATCGGCTTCAAGGTTCAAAATCTGGACATAGGCGCCGTGCTGGCAATCAGCTCTACTGGCGATAAATATTTCTCCCTGCAGGGGAGTAGTGATTACTTCGGTTTTGTCGGCATGCCGGTCTTCGAGCTGAAGGCGGATCATCTGAATTTTGCCGTTAATACCGCAGACAGCAAAGGCAGAGTAATCGATTACAAAGCTAAAAATCTCGCCATCCCGCAAGGATTGGACTTCAGCGGCGCTGTTTCCGTCCCTCTGGGCGGTCCCGATTTCATCATGAATATGGATGGCAAGAATGGTGAAACTATTCAGCTTGAGATTAACAACGCGCTGATTGCTCTTGACGGATTTTTGTATGTATCCGGTAATTTTGCCTTTAAGAAAAGTTCCATATCCGGTGTACATATAGGCACTGATAATCCGCTTGCCATAATTCTTCCCGACGACATAACTTCCTTTGATTATTTCTCGGTAGCAGCCAGCGAAGTGGATATCTTTGCAGGGGTCAAGGGTCCTTATTTTGGCGCAGGTGATCCACGAAACAGTGACTCTCCGGTGGGAATCTTTGCCAATGATATTGATATAGCTCTTGCCATGTTCACTGAAAAAGATGCCAAACCAGGCGTTGCTAAAAGAAAGTTTAATACACTGAAGGCACACGTTGCCGAGGTTGGAATTGTCGGTTTTGGCGATGTGCTGACTGCGAGCTTCAAAAATATCGACATCAAGTACAACAGCTCTACAAAAGACAGTCTGCAACTGTATGAAAACTGGATCGATTTTGACAAGAGCTTTGCTGCCGGTACCGGTAAACCGGCGGGTCTGGCGATTGCCACCGGAGGCGCTCCGATCTATCTGGATATGGATAGCCCGATTATGGCCGCCGGAATCGGACTGGCGGAAATTCAGGTGTCGCAGTTCCTCCATCTGCGTGGCTCCTTTGCTTTCAGTAAGGGCGCTCGCATGACAGTGGACATGGATCTTGGCGGTTTTAAAAAGATCATCAACACCGCCGGTGGAGCAATTACAGGAAATGAACTTGATGTGACCTCCCTGCCGATTCAGGTTGAGGCGCTGACCATAGGCGGATCCAACCTGATCGGTTTCGTTGGTGTTGGCGGGCCATACCGTTATGGTGAAGATGCTGATAACGATGGGCTGCCTGATTTGATTAACGAAGCTGCTGTCGGATTGATGATCGACGATGTTGACTTTGGCCTCGCCATCATGACCCCGACAGCGCTTGGCTTCCTCCCGGAAAGCCTGAAGCAGTACATTCCCAAGTTCCTTACTGTGAAGGCCAATGTCGGCACTGCCATGCTGGTGGGAATCGATAAAGATCTCATGACGGTAGAGGCGCAGGAAATTTCGGTAAACATCAATACCTTCTACTGGCCGTTGCCGGATCCGGTTACCGAACTTGCCGTTAATGCTGCCATTCAGCTCTTTGGACCGCCGACAATCAATTATCAGACAAGCTTTGGCGGGGCATCCCCCGAGGATAAGAACAAAAACGGTATCCTTGACACATATGATGAGGACAAAAACTTTAACGGAGTACTTGATGTTGGCGAGGACACAAACAACAACGGCGTTCTTGATCTGACAGAAGACCTTGACAGGAACGGGAGATTAGCCAAAAACGGTTATGCTCTCTGGACTGGTGGCAACACCTCGGTGATTATGGATTTTGCCGGGGGGATCATTCAGGCCAAGGTGGCATATGCCGAGATAAACCTTGCCGGATTCGTGCAGCTTTCTGCCTCCATGGCCTTCACACTGCGCAACGGCGAAGAGGTTACACTTTCAAATGGTGAGAAAACATCGATAACCTCTCTGTCGATCGGTATCAGTGATGCCAATGGCTTTATCGGTGTGCCTTCGGATGTGGCTGGTTACAGTGCCAAGCAAGGTTATTTTTATGACAGTAACCATGATGGCCGCATCACTTCAAGTGAGGATAAAAATCTGAACGGCGTGCTCGATGCCGGCGAAGATACTAATTATAACGGGATATTTGATCTCGGCGATCAGAGAAATTCCGGCGCAATTGGTCTGGCGATTGAAAATCTCAATATTGGTGTGCTTGTTGGCGCAGAAATCGGCATAGGCGCTGATGGTCTTACCGTTGGTGTGTATCTTGCCGCGCAGGCCAGTATTGATAAAATCGGGCTGGTAGGCGTTGATAGTGTGGTTCTGGAAGCCAAGGGTCTGATGCTGGATCTGAATGTCGGCGCTCGTTTTAAACTTTCCACCGGTTATACCAAGGATGAAAAAACAGGCGCTGTCTCTTTTCAAAGGGATAATGCTGGAATATCCATTCTTCCAACAACAATTGATTTTTCCAAAAGTACCTGGATGGACACCAAGCTGGCGGTTAATCAGGACGATGATAAAACCAACGATATTATCCACGCGGGCTACGCCATTGAGACCGGCGATTCGGCCAAGCCGATCGTACTTATGTACAAAGACATCTATCTGCGTGTCGCAGGACAGGCGGAACTGGCTGTTCTTGTTAATGGCGATAAAATCATCGATATTACCGGCGCATTTGAAATCAAGGCTTCGACAACCGGTCTGTCAATATTTGTTGATGTAGAGGCAAAAATCGGTAAAGAGGGTGTATTGGTCCTGGATGCCCACGCACTTGGCCTGCTGGTTGTGGGAGAGGTTGAGGATAAGGTTACCCACGAGGTCACGAGCGGCGTTGCCATTAAACTCGATCTGACCACCTCGTTTAATATACCAGGCACAGACCCGGCCAAGCCGATTCTCTCCTCTGATATTAAACTCAAGTTTGCCATGAACTCGTTCGGCAAGGACGTTGTCTATGATGTACCGGAAGATTTCTGGTCTACTGCGATCGGTGGGAAGAAGGATGGTGTTCTTGACTATAAGACTGTTACCATCTCTGCCACACCGCCAACCAAATCAACACCAACAGATTTCTATATATCGTTGACAGCAGAGGGTGAATTCAGGCTGCTGGATGTACTGTCGTTTCAGGGGCATATAGGTGTTCTCTTCAGTGTCAGCGATGGTAATACGGTGCTGGCCGAGT
>JBAYZR010000387.1:0-3359 GCA_041672425.1 Pedobacter sp.
CGTAAAGTCTCCCAAGGTGTATGTGCGTGACAGTGGGTTGGTTCATGCCTTGCTTGCCATCCCTGACAAGGAAAGCCTGCTGGCTCACCCGGTAGTCGGGCAGAGCTGGGAGTGCTTTGTGATTGAAAACCTGCTTGCTGCCGGAATGGGGCTGGTTCAGGGCTTTTACTATCGTACCGGCGGCGGCGCAGAAATAGATCTGCTTTTGTTATGGCCGGATGGCAGCCTGTGGGCAGTGGAGGTTAAACGCAGTCTTAGCCCGAAGCTTGAGCGTGGTTTCTATTCGGCCTGCGCTGATCTGACTCCTGCGAAAAAGTTTGTGGTGTACCCTGGTACCGAGCGCTACCGTCTTGCGCCGGATATTGAGGCTGTCTCGCTTGCGGAATTGGCTGTACAAATCGGAATGGTGAAGTAACAGGACCTCCTTGTCCTACTTTGTGCCTTTGACTGAAACGGAAATCTCGGTAGATTTTGAATTAGAGGATTTGTGATGACTATCCATAAACTTGCCATTGATGGCGGACAACCTGTCCGCACCACCCCTTTCGCCCCCTGGCCATATTTCCCGCAGGATGAAATAGCAGCCGCCACCGCTCCGCTGACCTCAGGAAAGGTCAACTATTGGACCGGGATAGAAGGGCGCGAATTCGAAAAGGAGTTTGCCGCCTACAGCGGTTGCAGTCACGCCATTGCCCTGGCCAACGGTACAGTGGCCCTGGAACTGGCCCTGTATGCTCTCGGGATCGGTCCGGGCGACGAGGTCATCACTACCTGCCGGACCTTCATCGCCTCGGCCAGCTGCATTGTCATGCGCGGCGCCACGCCGGTGCTGGCCGATGTGGACCCGATCAGCCAGAACATCACCGCCGACACGATCAGACCTCATATTACCGACCGCACCAAGGCCATCATCTGCGTACATCTGGCAGGCTGGCCCTGCGACATGGAGCCGATCATAGAGCTGGCCCGTGAATATGGCCTGAGAGTGATCGAGGATTGCGCCCAGTGCCACGGCGCTACCTACAAGGGGCGTCCGGTTGGGTCGCTGGGGGATGTGGCGGCCTTTTCTTTCTGTCAGGACAAGATCATGACCACCGGTGGTGAGGGGGGTATGCTGACCACCAATGATGAAGAGCTGTGGCGCAAGGCCTGGGAGTTCAAAGACCATGGCAAGAGCTATGACGCGGTCTACCACCGCCAGCACCCGCTTGGTTTCCGCTGGCTGCACGAGTCGTTCGGCACCAACTGGCGGCTGACCGAGATGCAGTCGGCCATCGGTCGGGTTCAGCTTGCCAAGCTTCCGGAGTGGACTCGCATCCGCAATCACCATGCCGCCATCCTGACTGAGGGTTTCTCAAGTATCCCTGCCCTGAGACTCACTATTCCACCACCCGAAATCAACCACGCGTATTATAAGTATTATGCTTTTATTCGTCCCGAAATGTTGGCTATTGGTTGGGACCGGGAACGGATCATGAATGCTGTAGTGGCAGAGGGGATTCCCTGCTTTTCCGGCAGCTGTAGTGAGATCTACCGGGAGAAGGCCTTCATCGAGGCGGGTTATGGCCCAACCGGGTTCCTTCCGATGGCACAGGAGTTGGGCAAGACCAGTCTGATGTTCCTGGTGCACCCAACCTTGACCGAGGCAGATATGCAGGACACCGTTGCGGCGGTGGAGAAGGTAATCGGAGAGGCGGTTTAAAGCTGTTTTGAATGTTGGATTGGAAAGCTGAAAAGTTATATTTTGAATTTTGGATGACTGTACTGGCTGAGCGTAGCCGAAGTATTGGATTTTGGATTGAACGTCAAAATCACGAACCCGCGACTGAAAATAAGCAAGGGTAATTTTTACTTGCATAATACTCAACAATGTATGTACACTGTACACCACTGGGAGTTTACGGACAGATGAATTACGAGTGGGATCCTGTTAAGGCCGCAACAAATCTGATAAAACATGGTGTACGTTTTGCCGATGCTGTTCTGGTGTTTGAGGATGAACAAGCCATAACGATTGAAGATGTTGATGCGGATGGTGAACAAAGGTTCTGTACTGTTGGGATGGATTCAGTTCTGGCAATTCTGGTTGTTGTATATGCTTACCGTTTTGAGAACATGATCAGAATAATATCTGCCCGGAAGGCATCGAGAAAGGAGCGAATACTCTATGAAAACGGAATATGACTTCTCAAAGGGGAAACGTGGTCCCGTATCACCACGTGAAAAAGGTAAAACCCGTGTGACTATCAGGTTGGATGATGATGTCCTGGAGTGGTTTAAATCAAAAGTAGACGAACAGGGTGGTGGCAATTACCAGTCAATGATTAACAATGTACTCCGCTCACACATCAAACAGGATCGCCCAATCACAGAATTACTTAGAGAGGTCTTGCGCGAAGAGCTTAAAATCGCTGCATAGCGATACGGTGCGGGTGATGGAGAAAAGAGAAAAACAATGGTGAATTCCGTTACCATTGACAGCTCCGTGATAATTTCATCGTTGCTTCCAATGGAGAAACGTCACAAGGAGGCTTGTCAAATATGGGGTAAGGTTTTGAGTGGTGAAACTCCAGCTGTCATGCCCTATTCAGTTTTGAAATCCAGAAAATGTTAGAAATCATTGCGGCGCTCTCGTTTGTCATGCTCGATAGTCGCACCGCTGCCAAAGCGTCTCATCCGCAACCGCCATGCCGCCATCCTGACGGAGGGTTTCTCATGTATCCCTGCCCTGCGGCTCACCAACTACACACTGGTGGGCAACCCGTAATAACGGGTGTCATGCAGAGTGACAACGTTTCACAAACATCGGCATTAAGTCTGTAAACTGACTCAGAATAGATAACTTCCACGGTTGTTTCCACCCCCTGCCAACCTTCCCCCCTACATCTCAGCGCTTAACCCAGTGTACTCATATCATTTACTGGGCAAGCACATTAAAATCTATAGTTTCGCAAAAGAAAAAGTACACACAACTCAATTAATAATATTTAAATAAATGTCTTTTCATGTATATAATTTAGTGATATCGTGCGCCAAATACATGAGTTTTTTAAAAATATGCTAATAGTAACGAGTTGTCATGAAGTATTTGAAACGTAGATATCTGGTGTTTCTGTTGGACCTTTTGTTTGTGGTCATTTCTTATGTCCTGGCGGTTTTGCTCACCTTCGATTTTCAAATCAATGAGACAAAAATTCCCTATCTGTCGCACATCCTGCCTATCCTGCTGCTTTGCAAGGGAGCAGCTTTCTTTTTTTCCCGCCTCTACCGTTGTATCTGGAAATACGCCTCCCTGAACGACGGGATCGAGATCTTCAAGATAGTCTCAATCTCATCCGTGTTTTCGCTCTGTACAATTT
>JBAYZR010000388.1:0-3354 GCA_041672425.1 Pedobacter sp.
GCAGGCGGAGCGGCAGGCGTTGCAGCAGGCGGAGCGGCAGGCGTTGCAGCAGGCGGAGCGGCAGGCGTTGCAGCAGGCGGAGCGGCAGGCGTTGCGGCAGGCGTAACGGCAGGCCTGGCGGCAGGTGTCGCAGCAGGCGGAGCCGTGGTGATGGTTGCTACAGCCGGGGCAGCTGTCGGAGCCGATGCCGGAACCTCTTCTTTCTTCTCTTCTGCCATGGCGCTGATCGGAATCAGACCCACCATGATGATGAACATTATTAGTGCAAAATTCAGTTTAAGTTTCATGATATATCCCCGTGTAAATGGTTGTATGTGCCGCTGCCGATCTAACCCTGATAAACATGATAAGTGCGTTAACGAAGTTGTTTTCTGCCAAAAAATGCAGAAAACAACTTCCAACTTACTAAATCGCGTCGGAACCTTGTTCGCCGGTTCTTATTCTGACCGCTTCATCCAGCGGGATGACAAAGATCTTGCCATCGCCGATTCTGCCGGTCTTGGCGGTAATAAGGATCGTCTCCACCACCTTGTTGACCAGTTCGTCGCTTACCGCTATTTCCAGCTTGATTTTGGGTATAAAATCCACCACGTATTCCGCGCCCCGATAGAGTTCCGTATGTCCTTTTTGGCGGCCATAACCCTTGACTTCAGATACGGTGATACCCTCGATGCCGATCTCGTTCAGGGCATCCTTTACTTCATCAAGTTTGAAGGGTTTTATAATTGCTTCAATGAGCTTCATGTGTAGACCTCCTTGTCTGCCGTATATCTGAACTCCCTTCTAAAAGGTGGGGGTGGGTGGCGCCCACCCCCGAATTGAAAGGAGGTACAGCCTAGAAGTTGATAAAGAGCTGGGTGGTAAAAGCAGGCTTGCCGCCAGGGAGGGATTCGCCTTCGCTCGGATTGTAGAATGGGTTGAAGATCTGGACACCGGTCAGCACGCTGATCTGCTTTGAGAATGCCCAGGAGGCGCCGATGCCAAGCTGCCCATTTGCGTTGTTTCCGCTCATGTAATCGACTGCCATCCAGAGTTTGTCGGATACCTCGCTGATGGTGCGATCCCAGGAAGCCAACACGCCACTGTTCATCTCAGTGTCAATTGTATTGGTTCCGTTTACCAGGGCACGTTTCGCTCCATAATAACCACCAGCGGAAATCCTGCCGATAACCGGGATGGTTTTTGCGGCAAGTCCGTAGACAATGTTCTGGCGTGTTGAAAGAGGAACCTCGGGCTTGTCAAAGGTTCCAAGATTGTACGCGCCGACTGCAAAGGCAGGCATCCCCTTGAATCCCAGATCCTCGGCGGTTGCCAGTTTTGCATTGAATGAGAAGGGGTAATCGTCAGCCTTTGCCTTGGTTCCGGTTGTCAGGTAATCGATCCCGATTTCCATCTTGACAGCCTCAAAAGGTGAAACACCGGCAACAACACCGATATCATAATAGTTGGGGCCTGCATCCGCTGCATTCGAGAAGCGGCTAATGTTGATCACGTTGACGGTTGCTTCCTTGAAGCCCTTGGCATCTGGCGATGGAATCCAGATCTGCCCGGTGGGAAGCGCCATTGCCGAACCGCATGCCATTGTTACCAACAAACCTGCTGCTGCCAGAATTCTTGTGAATTTCATCTTTCCTCTCCTTTTCATCATTGATTTTGGTCAGGAAAAACCCGACCATATTTATTTGTAACTAACCGTTTTTAATAGCAATTTTTTAGCCGTCACAACCATGACTACATTTCATCGTTGCGACTAGTATACCACTGGTACAAACATGAACCATGAAAAGTAGTCTGAAGTTGGGCGTTTGCTGCTTACGCGTTCTATAGAATCCGACTATGACTGAATGCCGATACATATACCATGCCATATTATATTTAGTAACCGAATCTAATAGTTACCTCAATATCCTGCGACACCTATCACCAATATCATCGCTCCAAAGTCCATCCACTGCATAAAAAATAATCAGACTGTTATTAAAAACACCACATTTTATGAGCGAAGCCCTCATACATGCTTGAATTTTTGTGGTATATTTGCAAAGCAACCCCAACATTTACATGGGTCCCCCAGATTTGCGTTTCTGTAATGTTTACCTGACAGACAGAGCTCAGTGTATGTGCCATTTTAATAAATAGAGAATTCAAGACTCTTTGTTAGTTGCCGGATTGTTTTGACCTGATGGAGGGGTTGATTTTCAGAATAGATTGACAAGAGTCCACTGGTTGTCGGATTATCTGAACTCGTCTGGAAGGAAGGTTTTTAAATTAATTTGGGCGGTGAGTTTTCAAGAACTCACCGCCTTTTTACTTTTTGGGGTGGCTCCCCATAAAACAACAGGAGTTTATGATAGACGGTGGTCCTGATCGGGTGGTGCTCATTGTCGAAGTCTGTGTGGGTCAGGTGCCCCAACGGGTCAAGCACGTCGGACAGGCGCAACTGGATATCGTAGGTGTTGATGGTCTGTTTACTGAACGGGTCGGTTACCCTGGTCAGGTTATTGTTGCCGTCAAAGAGATAACCGGTAGCGTAGCCTCTCGGGTCGGTCTCCGCAACGGCGTGATTCTGGCCGTCGTAGTTCTTGTTGTTCCTCTGACCAAGAGCGTTTTCACACTGCTTGGGATTCTGGGGGTTATGGCCGGAGGCGAGATGTTCAGGTTTACCTGGGCATACATGGGGGCAATAGCCACCGGCGCGGGATAAGCACCGTAGCCGCCGTTGTAGCCGCCGCCGATGATCATGCTGTAATGTTGGGAAGTGCCGCTTGTGTTGAAATCGATATACCCTTTGCCGGACCAGGACTGTAAGGCAATTTTGCCGTTTTCCGGGAGGATGAGTGTGTTGCCGTTTGTGACGCTGGTCTGGAAGTCAGTCAAATCCTGGGCGCTGTAGTTGAGTAGCAAGGGTTTGATGGTGGCGAAGTTGGCGGAGGAAGTCATGAAGACCTTTTTGGCATTTGAATGTGTCAGAGTGGTCGTGTCTCAATTCTTGATATTTGTCAGAAGTTGAGACGCGACCCCTTTGTTTCCCTGTCTCAATTCTTGATATTTGTCAGAAGTTGAGACGCGACCCCTTTGTTTCCCTGCCTTTGTTTCCCTGCACCCGGTAGAGGCTGCCGTTTTTCACCAGTTTCGAGGTGGTTCCCGGTGGTGAGGCAAAGGAGCCGTCCGGCAGCTTGATGAAGGTGAGTACATCGCTTTCCAGGTGGACACTGGCTGCGTTGTTTGTGAGGTTGTCCATCCCCCATTTGCCGATGAACGCTCCCACCAGCCATGATTTCAAATCCGACGTGCCGTTCATTACATCCAGAGTGGCGACAGAGGCGGCAATCAGGGCCGATGCGTCCAAAGGCT
>JBAYZR010000389.1:0-3342 GCA_041672425.1 Pedobacter sp.
TGCTCATACCACTGGCATGGCTGACAAGGTTGAACCTGGTAGGCGTTCAGCTGTTGGCGAGTCGCGGATATTGGCCTTTCGGGCAGAGATGCCCCGTCTGTCGCAACCTCAGCTATACTGGCGTGGTACCGTCTTCAACCGCGTTGAGGGGAGTCGCTGGTTGCGCGCCACGGGGATACCGCCTGAGCAAATCAACTATGGCGGCCAACGTATAATTCAGACCATCTACCCAGAGCCGGGACAATCCCAGGTCTTGATTGCCCTGGATGCGCCGGTTGTCATTAAACTGCCACGGGTTAATCGACAACCCGACGGCGTTTACGAGTTGAAAAGGGGGGGCGAAAAAAGGCTCAACTTCCAGGCCGAATCCGTCATCTCCGGCTTGCTGCCGCTGGAAGCCGACCCTGGTCGAGTCTTTTACCTTCAGTTACCCACCAGCATCCCGGTCCGCATCCAGCGTCTGGCAGACGATATCCGAAGCCGCGGAGACACTGATACCCGCCGGGTCGAGCTTCTTGAGATATATTTCCGCAACAACGGTTGCCGCTATTCCACGAGGGACTTGCCTGTCGGCGACAACGCCCTGGAGCAGTTCCTGTTCGAAAAAAAACAGGGAAATTGCGAATTCTTTGCCTCGGCCCATGCCCTGATACTGCGGGCGGCCGGCATACCCGCGCGGCTGGTTGCCGGCTATCTGGGCGGCGAGTACAACGAACTGGGAGGGTATTACCTGATTACTGAAGATATGGCCCACGTTTGGGTGGAGGCGTTTATCACAGGGAAGGGATGGGTGCGGATAGATCCCAGCAGTTTTGCCCAAAATGCCGACGCGATATGGGGCAGAGGGCAAAAACGCGGTCTGCTGAGCAAGCTGCGCCTGGCGCTGGATTCATTTAATCACTCCTGGAACCGCATAATCATTGTCTATGATTTTGAACAGCAAGTGGCCGCCGCCCGTAGCGTTGGTCAAAGCCTGCACGGACTTGAACCGTGGAAGATACTTGAGGTTATCTGGTCAGCCTTACTGCCGCTGGCAGGAGTGTATTGCATCGTTATCCTGTATAAACGCAGGAAATGGCTCTTGCCATCACGAGAGGAGCGTCTATTACGCATGTTTTACCGCAGTGTTGAACGCGACTGCAATTTCAAGATGGTAGAGAATGGACAATTGGGGCTGTTCGAGCTGGCATCGGCCTGTGGTAACCGGAGGGTGCTGGATTTTGTGCAGATCTACGCCGGATCGGTCTACCGGGATAGAAAGCTGACATCAGAAGAATATCATCGACTCAAAAGAATGCTACGAGATGGTTTCGGTAACCACTCCCGCCCGCTCGACAATCCCCGATCTTCAAGGTATGATATGCCACTATGAAATGGCCGCTCCTCATATCGCATCAGGCCTCCCGCCTGGCGTCGCTGGAACTGTTCCGCTACATCGGGCCGGGTTTCTTCGTCACGATCGGTTTTATCGATCCGGGCAACTGGGTGACCAACGTGGCAGCCGGATCCCGGTTCGGCTATGCCCTTCTCTGGATAGTTACCCTCTCCACTATCATGCTGATTGTCCTGCAACACAACGCCGCCCATCTGGGGATTGTTACCGGCCTCTGCCTGTCGGAAGCCGCATCGACCTATTTCCCCTCATGGCTGCGCTACCTGATGCTCGGCAGCGCCATGGCCGCCTGCGTCTCCACCGCGTTGGCGGAACTGCTGGGAGCTGCCATCGGCCTCAAGATGCTCACCAACCTGCCGCTCCCGGCCGGTTCCCTGCTATCTGCAATCTTTTCAGCCTACATGCTCTTTTCAAAAAACTACCGCCGCCTGGAAAAATGGATCATGGGGTTCGTCTCGCTGATCGGACTGGCTTTCCTGTTTGAATTGATACTGGCAGAGGTCTCCTGGGGCGCAACGTTGCGGGGGTGGGTGACGCCGGACATACCGCCAGGGGCTCTGCCGGTCATCATGGGGGTGCTGGGGGCGGTGGTCATGCCCCACAACATATTCCTCCATTCCGAGGTGATCCAGAGCCGTCAGCTGAACCAGCAGGGCGACGCGGCCATTCGCAAACAGCTAAAATACGAGTTCCTCGACACCCTGACAGGCATGGGGGCTGGCTGGGCCATCAACAGCGCCATGATCATCATGGCGGCAGCGGTATTTCACACCAGGGGAATTCCGGTAACCGAACTGCCCCAGGTAACCGAGACTCTTGAGCCGATCTTCGGTAACCTCTCGGCCATGGTCTTTGCCCTGGGACTGATATTTGCCGGGCTTGCATCCTCCGTAACAGCAGCCATGGCAGGGGGCAGCGTCTTCGCTGGCATCTACCGGGAACCGTTTGACATGGCCGACAATCACTCCCGAATCGGGGTGTTCATCACCATTGCAGGCGGTTTGATCGCCATCATGCTGCTGAAAGACCCCTTCACCGGCATCCTCTGGAGCCAGGTAGCCCTGAGTCTGCAACTCCCCTTCACCATCTTTCCGATGATCTGGCTTACCTCGTCCCGCTATGTCATGGGAAACTACGCCAACAGCCGTTTCGGCAAGACAGTGCTCTGGATCGTAGGGCTGGTGGTGATCTACCTGAATATGGCCCTGCTGATGGATATGGCCAGGGGATAGCTCCAGGGAAAACCGTCTTGCCTGAAACAGGCGGTTCTGCTATTAATAATGGACTTTACACTGAAGGATGCGGCAATGAAGTTTACCATTCTGGGGAGCGGGACATCCACCGGGGTGCCGATGGTTGGATGTAAATGCCGGGTGTGCTCCTCAGGTGACCCAAGGGACAGGCGTACACGCGCCTCACTGCTTATCCGGCACAACAGCAAAAACATCCTGCTGGACACCTCGACCGATCTGCGCCGTCAGGCTCTTCGTGAAGGTATCAGCAGAGTTGACGCTGTCCTTTTCACCCATGCCCACGCCGACCACGTCAACGGCATTGATGATCTGCGCGGCTTTCATTTTTTGCATAAAGAGGTAGTACCCTGTTTTGCATCCAGCGCCACGCTTGATATCCTGAAAACCGGATTCAGCTACATCTTCAATGAATATCACGGTTCCGGCTATACACCCCTGCTGCAACCCAGCGAGATTAGCGGGCCATTTGAACTATTCGGCCTGACAATCATCCCGATTCCTTTGGAACATGGCAAAACATCTGCCCTCGGATACCGGGTTGGCAATGTGGCATACCTGACCGATTGCAGCGCTATTCCCCAAGGTTCGATACCACTGCTTACAGGTCTCAACGTACTGATCATCGACGGACTACGCTGGAGCCCGCACCCCTTCCATTTCAATATTGAGGCCGCCATTGCGGTGTCACAGCAGCTG
>JBAYZR010000390.1:0-3340 GCA_041672425.1 Pedobacter sp.
TGAATCAGCCAACCCTGCTCTTGATCGCTATATGAGGGCGCTTTGGCTACATAGTCACGGCGCCGCTCTTGGGGCCCGCTGGTTGTCTCTCAACTGTGGGATGCGCGGTGTTGCCGACGAGAGTTACCTTGCCGCCATGCTGCATGATGTCGGCAAGCTCTATCTGCTCAAGTCAATCGAACGGCTTGTGAATGCCGGTGTTATCAGTTCCATGCTTGATGACGAACTGATAATGGAGATTTTTGAGGCCATGCATGTTGAGCAAGGCTTCCGGTTGATGCAGCATTGGAATTTTCCGGACATGTACTGTGATGTTATCAAAAATCACCATACAGAAGAATGGGATACGGTCAACAAAATGCTTGCCATTGTCCGTTTCGTGAACCTGGCTTGCCATCGTGTCGGCTTGGGACTTAAGCATGAGCCGGATCTGTTTTTGCTTTCTACACAAGAGGCTGCAATCCTTGATATCAGTGAATTTCAGATTGCTGAACTGCTTGCGTTGCTTGATGAGACCAGGGATATGGAAATCTAGGCGTCAGCAGACATTCAGGGATGCTGAAATGCGTTTAATTCAGAGAGTGTTTGTGACCAATACTGTGCCATATTTAAAATTGCTGCGGCCAATCCAGTGGCTGAAAAATCTGTTGATCTACTTCCCGCCTTTTCTGGGTGGGGCAATACTCCAGCCGGATATTGCAATGCGTGGAGTACTGCCATTATTCTCCTTCTGTATGGCATCAAGCGCCGGTTACATTTTCAACGATATCCATGATTGCGACAATGACCGGCGCCATCCTGACAAAAAAACGCGACCTCTTCCGTCGGGCAGGATTTCCATTGGAGGGGCATACCTGCTTGCAGTAACGCTTGCCTCTATAGCCGGGGTCATTGCATGGACCGTTTCCGCCACGTTTCTCATGTATCTGACTGTGTATCTACTACTCACACTCGCCTACTCCCTGTGTCTTAAAAAATATGCTCTAATCGATATTTTCTGCATATCCGCCGGGTTTCTACTACGGCTCGAGGCTGGCGGCGCAGTCTTTGACATTCAGATAAGCGAATGGCTCTTCCTGAGTGTGTTCCTGCTGTCCGTCTTCCTGGGAACCGGCAAGCGTCTCAGTGAAAAAAGACGTCTCGGTACTGCTGCTGTTCATCACCGCAAGGTATTGGATGTGTATCCGGAGGGGTTTTTGGAAGGCGCCATGTACATGACCGGCGCTGCTGTACTGGTAACCTACACAATGTATGTTATTTCCAGTCACTCAGGTATTTTGATCTATACCGTTCCACTCTGTACTTTCGGGCTGTTGCGCTACCTAATCAGGATTCAATCCGGTAAAGATGGCGATCCGACCGAATCACTGACGCGGGACATCCCGCTACTGTTGGTTAGTATGCTCTGGGTGTGTATGGTGGGGTGGGGGATATACATAAAATGAGACGAATACTTCTAAATAAAATGAAGAAGATTTTTAACGTGCGGTTACAGGGCGATTGTTGTGTGCCAAGTGAACGTGATGGTATACGGGTATCTTGTATCATTAATTTTTTTGGCAGACTTGAGTTGCTTTCGTGCATCCTTCACTCTTTAGTGGAGCAAAATTATCCAAGGCAATATTTCGAGGTTATTCTGGTTGAGGATCAGGGTGGGACTGAAGCCGGCAGACGCCTGGCTAAGGATTTCAGCTCGTTGCTGAACATTATTTATGCTCCTCTGGATCAGAAATTCGGAAAAATGGGATATTCCCGTAATTTCGGACTGTTTCGTTCACGTGGCAAGTACATTCTTTTTCTTGATGATGACACAGTTATACTGCAAGAAGATTTTCTTGAAAAACTTGATGACATACTTACTGGCCAGCCTGAAGTTGACGCTGTCATGCCTCATGGGATGGCTTCATTCAGCCTTGTTGATGGACGTTACGCCTACCATGAACCATACTTTATGACCAGTCGCTGTACTGCCTATCGTCGCTCTGTCCTTACCGAACTTTCCGGGTTCATATCGGACTTTGTAGGGCAGGAGGATGTTGAATTTGTTATACGTTTCACATTAATTGGCAAGAATTCCGTCAAGGTTCCTGAACTGGAATATTACCATCCGCCGCTGCTGGTTCCAAATTTCCGCAAGCCCAAAGCAGTTGGAAATTCTTTTTATGGTTTAAAGTCGCGCTACCCGTATTTTCTGTGGTTACTGGTTATCCTCAACTGTGCCCGTCATGCGCCTTTGTATCTGCTCCCGGTAAGGCGATACCGGGAAATGGGAAGATTTGGAATTGGTTTTTTGTTTGGGGTAATTGTCTCTCTGTTTAAAAAAGAAGGTTTTCAATATAATTGATTTTGTAATATTTCCGGTGTTTAAAGTGCTAAAAAATAATTTTAGTGATAACTTTTGCCATTCCCCATCGTTTGTTGATTATCACCAGTTGTATCCTCGTTGCAGTTTTGCGATCCAAGGCGGATTGAGGAACAGTCTGCCTGGCGCTCCCCTCCCTAGATTCAGTATAATCACAATAGTTAAAAACGACCGGATCAACATCGGCAAGACAATAGAAAGTGTCCGTAGTCAGACATTCAACGACTATGAATTTATTATAATTGACGGTGGTTCATCCGATGGTACTTTGGATGTTGTCAGAAAATATGAAAATGATATTGATTTTTGGATAAGTGAACCGGACAAGGGAATTAGCGACGCTTTCAATAAGGGGATTGCCCTGTCATCAGGAGAATACATACAACTTTTAAATGCAGGGGACACTTATTTTGATAATGATGTTTTGAATCTGGTGAGCAGATTTTGCGGTCATGCAATTATTACAGGTTATGCCAAGCTTGAGGCATTGAAGGTACCAGATTGCCTTCTGTTAAATTCAGATCCTCTTCGAAAAAAAGCCATGATTTCACACCAAGCCAGTTTTGTTCACCTACAGGTTTATCAGCAGATTGGTTTGTATAACCTGAATTATAAAATTCGCATGGACTACGATTTTTGGCTAAGAGCGCTTGATAATCTTGATTTCTTTTTTATTGAAAGGTTTCTTGTTAATTTTAATGCCGGGGCAAGCATGGAACAACTTCAATCTTTTTATCAGGAAGAAATCTATGCTGATCTTTGCAATGATAGAGCAGGTAAAATTGATTTTTACAGGATCAACCTGAAATTTATTATGAGAAAAATATTACGCAACTTGAAAAAGTCGTGGACTGGATCAAAATAAAGCGGTTGACAAGGTCAATAGATGAAGTTGCTGATAAATGCCACCTCGATAGCTTCCGATAAGTTTACAGGAATTGAGCGTTTTGCCCTTCGCATATCTCAAGAACTTTATAA
>JBAYZR010000391.1:0-3336 GCA_041672425.1 Pedobacter sp.
GAAGTTGCTTTTGAAACGGAGCTCCTTTCAACTCTCTTTGTTCAAATTGATGCGGTTGTCACTGAATCAGGAAATAATTGCCGTGCCGTAGTAACTGACATTACCAGGCGTAAACAGTCTGAAATAAAACTCGCCGAGGTTACACAGAGATTGGAAGCATTGATGGCAGCTGTGCCGGTAGGCATCAGTTATTCTGAGGATTCCATCTGCCAACGAATCACCGGCAATCCTGCCGCACTCAAACAGTTCAATGTATCCGAGCAGGACAACCTTTCAGCATCCGCACTCGATCATGATGCTCCATGTCGCAAAGTAAAGTTTTTCCTGGATGATCGTGAAATAACTGACGCCGAACTACCATTACAACGCGCTGTTTCGGAAAATAATATTATCCCACCGATGGAACTAAAGGTTGTAATGCCCAGTGGTAGGCAATGGTTTGCAAAAGCTTCCGGCGCGCCGGTTCGTGATGAGCAAGGCAACGTCATCGGTGGTATTGTTGTAACAGAAGACATCACTGCCCGCAAGCAAGCTGAGGAAGCGTTGCGCCAGCAGACGGAGGCGTCGCTACGCCTTAGCGAACAGGGATTCCTCTCCTTGGAGGCCATGCCGCAGATAGTCTGGGCCACCTTACCCGATGGGCGGAACATCTATTTTAATCAGCAATGGGTTGACTACACGGGTTTGACGATGGAAGAGAGTTACGGCCACGGCTGGAACATCCCCTTCCACCCTGATGACAAACAGCAGGCCTGGGATGCCTGGCAGCGGGCAACACAGCACAACGAACGCTATTCGCTGGAATGTCGGTTGCGGCGTGCCGATGGTGTTTACAAGTGGTGGTTGATCCGCGGAGAGCCGATGCTTGGGGCGAACGGCGAGATTCTGAAATGGTTTGGGACGTGCACAGACATTGAAGAACTAAAGCACGCCGAAACAGTGCTGAACGAAGCCAACGATCTTCTCGAACAGCGTGTAAACGAGCGCACGACGGCGCTCACCGAGGCCAGAAATGCGTTGGAACTGGAACGGGATATCCTACAGGCCGTCATGAACGGGGCGAAGAATTCACACCTGGTGTATCTTGACCGGGATTTCAATTTTGTGTGCGTCAACGAAGCCTATGCACGGACCTGCGGTTATCAGCCCGAGCAGATGATCGGCAAGAACCATTTTGATCTCTATCCGAACGCAGAGAACGAGTCTATTTTCGCCAGAGTGCGCGACACTGGCGAGATGGCTGCATACCACGACAAGCCTTTTGAGTTCCCTGACCAACCCGAGCGAGGTGTGACCTATTGGGACTGGACGCTTACACCGATAAAGGGTTCGCTCGGTCAGGTTGCTGGTCTGGTCTTCTCACTATTTGAAACAACAGAACGCAAACTGTCGGAAGAAAATCTGAAAATTGCACTGGAAGGGGTACAACGGTACTCTGGTAAAACTGATGCCATTCTTTCGTCAATGCTTGATGCGGTGCTGGTCTATAATGTCGATATGAATGTCGTGCGCGTGAATCCGGGTTTTTACAGTGTGTACGGGTTCGACCCAATCGGCATGAACATCCGTGAAATAATCGTTAAGACCCATTGCCGCAATCACGACGGTACACCTCTCTCTTTCGATCAGCAACCGACACCACGCGCCCTGATGGGTGAAAAGGTGCTCAATCGACTTTTCATCATTACCCGGCTTGATGGTCAGGAGCGAATCCTCGAAACATCATCCTCTCCTATGTTCATCGGTGAACAAATCGCGGGTTCAGTCACAGTATGGCATGACATTACCGAACGCAAACAGGCCGAGGAGAGGCAGCGAGAGAGTCAGGAGCGATTGACCCTTGCAGCGGATGCGGGGCAGGTCGGCATGTTCGATTTGAATATGGCAACCGGCGATTTGCAGTGGACACAACAGCACGAAGTGATTTTTGGGTACGACCCTACTACTACTACGCGCACCTATCGGGACTGGGCCGACAGGGTACACCCCGAGGACTTACCCATGGTTGAAGGACGTATGCGTCAGGGTATGGAAGATCGGGATCCCTTCCAGATCGAATACCGTCTGGTCTGGCCGGACAATAGTCTTCACTGGGTGAACGTTACTTCCAAATACTACTTCGACGACAGTGGGCGCTGCACGCGGTTAATGGGAGCAGTCAGGGATATTACAAATCAGAAGATGGCAGAGGATGCGCTGAAGAGAAGTGAAGCGATGTACCGCAGTATTGGCGAATCCATTGACTACGGAGTGTGGATTTGCGCGCCGGATGGACGAAACACCTATGTCAGTGAGAGTTTCCTGAAGATGGTAGGCATCACGCAGAAGCAATGCTCGGACTTTGGCTGGGGGGATGTGCTCCACCCGGACGATGCTGAACGTACCATCGCGGTGTGGCAGGAGTGTGTCCGCACAGGAAGCACATGGGACATCGAACACCGGTTCCGTGGCACTGATGGCCAATGGCATCACGTACTGGCGCGAGGCGTACCGGTCAGGAATGAGCAGGGCGATGTCATCAGTTGGGCCGGTATCAATCTGGATATTAGTCGGCTCAAGCAGGCGGAAGAGGAACTCAAGAATCTCAACGCAGAACTCGATAACCTGGTGAAGCAACGGACAGCTGAACTCCGCGAAAAGGATCAAGTCTTAGTATTGCAAAGCCGTCAGGCAGCCATGGGGGAAATGATCGCCAATATCTCCCATCAGTGGCGACAACCATTGAACATTCTGGGGATGCAACTTCAGCAGCTTCAGTTGTTTTATGATTTGGGACAGTTCAATAAAGAACTTCTGGAAAAAAATGTGTCAGGATCAATGGAAATCATACAGCACATGTCCAAAACCATCGACGATTTCCGGAACTATTTCAAGCCCGATAAGGAGAAGATCGAGTTCAACGTTCATGAATCCATTAGAACAAGCTTGTCGTTACTGGAAGGAAGCCTGAAAAACCCTCTGATTGAAGTAGAAGTTGTCGCTAATGATGATCCAGCTATCTATGGATTTCCAAACGAGTTTGCTCAAGTGGTCCTCAATATAATGAATAATGCCAGGGATGTTTTCATTGAAAGAAATGTAAGTAAGCCTAAAGTAAATATTAATATTTGTAGTGAAGGCGGGTGTGTCGTAGTAACCGTTGCGGACAATGCCGGAGGCATCTCAGAGGATATCATCAACAGAGTCTTTGATCCTTATTTTACCACGAAAGGACCGCAACAAGGGACTGGAGTCGGCCTGTTCATGTCAAAAGCCATTATAGAAAAAAATATGGGTGGCAGACTAAATGTGCGAAACATTGCTGATGGCGCTGAATTCAGGATAGAGGTGTGAATT
>JBAYZR010000392.1:0-3331 GCA_041672425.1 Pedobacter sp.
TGCCAGCAGAAATGAGGGATGGTGATCCCGATCTGGCGCGCCGCCTCCAGTACGTTGACGCCTTCGGTAACCTCCAGCGGTATGTTGTCGATGATCAGTTTTGGCATCTGTTTTTATTTGATCCTGTTCGGAATATTTTTGAACGGGCATTTCCGGCCAGTGATGTGTGCCTTCAGTTCGTCCTCGAACAATCGCAGCAGTCCTTCCACCGGTCCCATTGCGCCAGGGGCCAAGGCGCAAAATGCGTAGTTCAGGGCGTGTACATGTTCCCGCAGGATGTCGATGTCCTTTGTTTCGCCCTGTCCTGCCTCAATCTTCTCGAGGATATGCCGCACAAAGGGGAGTCCCTCGCGGCAGGGGGTGCACCAGCCGCAGGATTCACGCGCGAAAAATCGGGTCAGATTGAGGGTTGCCGCCACCATGCAGGTGGTCTGGTCGAAAACTACGATTCCCCCGGTACCCAAACGCGAACCAGCTTTGGCCACCGGGTCGTAGTCCATCGCTACATCCAACTGCTCCTGTGTAAAATAGGGGGTGGATGCGCCGCCAGGGATGCAGGCCTTGAAGGTACTGCCGGATCGCATGCCGCCGCAGGGGCCGTCTATGATCTCACCTAGTGTCATGCCGAGCGGAAGCTCGAAACATTCCGCTTTCTGCACGTGACCGCTGATACAGAACAGCTTGGTTCCGGCTGCCTCCGGCGTAGCGGCCAACGCCTTCCACCAGATCGGCCCATGGTTGATAATCGCCGGGATGTTGGCCAGGGTCTCGACATTATTGACCACAGTCGGCTGACCCCAAAGACCCTTGATAGCAGGGAAAGGCGGCTTGGAACGCGGATTGGCCCGTATTCCTTCCACGGCATTGATCAGGGCTGTTTCCTCACCGCAGATATAACGTCCAGCTGACTGGTGTATGTCCAGTTTCAGACTGAAAGAGCTGCCAAGGATATTTTCGCCGAGCAGGCCAGCCTGGTGAGCATCATAGATGCCTTGCCGCAGGCAGTCGGCAGCCTTTTCGTAGCCGCGGCGGATAAAGATGAAGGCGTGATTGACGCCCAAGGCGTAGCAGGTCAGCGCGATCCCCTCTATTAATACGCACGGATTATGCTCCAACAACACCCTGTCCTTGTACGTACCCGGTTCCATCTCATCGCAGTTGCAGATCAGGTAACGCGGCCCTGGCAGGTTGCGAGGCACAAAGGACCACTTTTTCCCGGTAGGGAAACCAGCCCCTCCCCGTCCCCGTAAGCCGGAATCGATAACAGCCTGCTGGACATCATCCGGTGAGATCTCCCGTAATGCCTTTCGCAAGGCAGCGAAGCCTCCTTCGGCGCAATACTGCCCAAAGGTCAGGCAGTGCCCGCTACGTTCATGTCGGAGCATAATCTGTTTCATGATGACAGTCTTGTTATTCATGTCGGTTAACGGACTGTTCTGCTTTGATGATCTCAACTACGAGTTCCGCGGTCATCCTGCCATGGTGTTGCTCGCCAACCATGATAGCGGGAGCGTCACCGCAGTTACCCAGGCAGGAGCAGGGTAACAGGGTAAATAGATTGTCTTCCGTTGTTCCCCCAACCTCAACCCCCAGCAGCTTTTCCAGATGTTGCAGCAGGGTTTCGCTCCCCATGGACCAGCATGACACGGAGTCGCAGACGTGGATGACCACTTGTCCTACCGGGCGGCGGTAGATCATTTCGTAGAAGGTGGCCAGTTCCTCCACCTGGAGTGTCGATAACCCAAGTAGTTCAGCGGCTTCCACGACCGCTTCGTCGGTCAGCCAGCCGTTGTGGCGTTGCAGCTCTTTCAGAACGTCCACCGCTGCCTCGCGGGGTGTGACGGCATGGGATATACGCTTTTCAAGTTCCTGTCTGAGGGAATATGGGATCATGGAGTCACATTATAAGCGCTTTCGAATGGCTGGCAAGTGTAAATCACGGCAAGAACCTGGCAAATACCTGATTGGATAGCAGCATGCCTCGTTGTGTAAGGCGGATATTGTCTTTTCCCCTCTCCAGAAACCCAGCCGGGACAAGTCCGTTGAAAACCCCGGCGTAAAGACTCTCGGGCGATACACCAAACTCCTGCTCAAAGATTCTGAATTCAACGCCATCCGCCAGTCGCAATCCCAGGAACATAAACTCGGACATGGCATCCTCACGGGACAAGGTGGTCGCGTCAAGGCGCGCCAGTTTTCCGCCTTGTATTGTGGCGATATACTTGTCGATGTCAGGTGTATTGCTGTACCTGATGCCGTAGCGCTCGTCCCGCAGGAACGAATGTGCCCCTGCGCCCAGTCCAAGATAGCCATCCCGCTGCCAATAACCACTGTTATGTCCCGAACGGAAACCTGTGCGTGCGTAATTGGCAATTTCGTAATGCTCATATCCATTAGCCGTGAGCAGCGTATTGGCTGTCTCAAACATTCCGGCTGCCAGTTCTTCGTCAGGCAACAGAGGGCTTTCCCCGGCATAGCGTTCGGCAAAAGGTGTCTGTTCCTCTATGCTCAGGCCGTAGACGGAGATGTGCTCGGGCGCAAGCTGTAGAGCCTGCTCAAGGTCTGTGCGCCACATTTCCGCTGTCTGTCCAGGCAGGGCGTGGATCAGATCGATGCCGATGTTGGCGAAGCCTGCGGCGCGCGCCGCTGAAAAGGCATCCCGCGCCTGTTGTGCCGTGTGGATGCGCCCGAGGATTTTCAGCAGGTCGTCATCAAAGGATTGTATCCCCAGAGAGAGGCGGTTGACCCCGGCGCTACGGACTCCGGCCAAGCGCTCATGGTCAACTGTGCCGGGATTGGCCTCCAGGGTGATCTCGACTCGTTCTGACAGTCCGAATTCCTTGGTTGCCTCTGTAATGGTTCGTGATACATGCGCCGGTTCCAGCAGTGAGGGGGTTCCCCCGCCAAAGTAGATCGACTGCAACGGTTTTTGTAGAGTGGATTCTTGAGCTGCAAGGCGCATTTCTTCCAGCAGAACTTCCAGGTAGCTGGTCAGGTCATTGCCGGACTCCTGCGAGATAAAGGCACAGTAAGGGCACTTGCGTCGGCAGAAGGGGATATGGATATAGAGTCGTGTGAACATAATAGATTTGCAATTTTAACCGGAATGGGTACAATGTGTCCACATTTATACCATTCCAACCCTGATAAACAGGATAAGCGCTACCAACAGCCTGCCGGAAGGCAGGCTGTTTTTTTGAGTGAGTTACCCTATGCGATTAAAAGAAGAACAAATAAAACGACTGGCTGAGAAGATCTACAGCGACCTTGCTCATGAAGGCCTGATTGTTCAGCGCCTTGAAAGGGGCGCTGCGGTACAGGGCATTGTCAA
>JBAYZR010000393.1:0-3313 GCA_041672425.1 Pedobacter sp.
GCCGGAGACTCAACATCAGCAAGGCCTTGTCCTGCCCGATCCAGAGAGTAGCCCCGCTGACGGGACACCCCTTTGGCGCCGGTTCAATGACCACGGCAACTCCGCACTTTGCACATGCTTCAACCAACTGCGGGATAAATACATCCGGGTCAGCTTCCCTGGTGAGCGTCCGCAACTTCACCAGAGCATCCTTGAATGCCGATTTGTCGTAAGCCTCCGTCTTTATCGTTGCCGCAGTGCGTTCGCCTTGACGCAGCCAGGCCGCAACCGCTCCGGTATGCTTCTGATATTTTTCGGAAGCCCGGAACGCCACCAGCGGTTCGGCGTATTCCTGTTTCCAGACATTGACCGAGGCCACACCAAAGAAGCGCAGACATTCGGCAACCTGCTCACCCTTATCCGCAAATGCCCGAATCCAGCCGAAGGAAAGCATATCTTTCAACGGAATCTCCTTGAGCCAATCCGCTTCTACCTTCAGGTCCGCTCTCTCTGCTATGCGCATCAAACCTTCGCGATACTGGGCTTCACGGGTAAGCCAGAATTGCGCACTGCTCCCGAGCACCCTCTCCAGCTTGATGGCAGTATCCTCCGTTATCGGCGCCTTGCCGTTTATCAGCAGGCTGATATGTTTGGTCGTATAGCCGGTACGCTTGGCCAACTCGGTTTGCTTCCAGCCGCACTCCTCAAGGAGATCGAGGATGGTATCACCCGGCAGCGAAACCCAGTCGGGCGAGAATGTCGATACGTTGTTAGTCATGATAGTCACCTATGAATATTATGCGAACCTTTGTAACAAGAACCCAGGCAACGGAGCCGTCTTCGAGTATCGGGACCGGAATGTTTGCCGGTTCAAAAACCAGCCGTTTGCCGCCGTGAAGATCGAGGGCAAACTGGCCGGTGCGGTCGCCTTTCAGGGGATGTGGTCGCCCGGCACTTAACTCCGCCACACTGGCGACAGCACGCAGGTCCGACAGCCTGGTTCTCAGCTTGCGGCTACAGATGTCGCCAAGCTGTTTGGTCATGATCCGCTGTTGTTCGCAAAGCACCTGAAGATCTGGCGAGGAAAATTCTATATCCATTCGGATGACCTTTTATAAACTAGTTTACCAAATCGGTAAATACTTTTAAATATTTATTTACAGAATCACCCTTTCCGGCAAAAACTCGCGGGAGATAACGGCTGCAATACAAAAAAACCGGGACGCTCGCAATAGCTGTCGTCCCGGTTCTGATGTTTGATTATCTGTTTCTGCTGAGAAGCGTATTCCTGCTATTCCGGTGTTTCTCCCTCTTCCAGTTCATCATCTAGCTCATCCTCTTCCTTCTCGGCCAATCTGGCCACGGCCACCACCTTTTCCTTCTCCTCGGTGGTAATCAGGCGCACACCCTGTGTATTGCGTCCGATGACGGAGAAACCGGAGACCGGCACACGCAGAATTTTGCCGTTGTCGGTGATCACCATCAGATCGTGGTCGTCGGCCACCTGCATGACATTAACCACCTGGCCGTTTCGATCAGTGGTCTTGATGGTGATGATCCCCTTGCCGCCCCTGGTCTGGTCGCGATACTCGTCCAGATCGGTGCGTTTGCCGTAGCCGTTTTCACAAACAGTGAATATGGTTGAGCCGACCGCCTCGTTGTCAACAATCTCCATACCGATAACGTGGTCATCTTCGTTCAGATTCATACCACGCACACCACGGGTAACACGCCCCATGGAGCGGGCATCATCTTCGTTAAAGCGAATGGCCTTGCCGTTTCTGGAGGCCAGGAAGATATCCTTTTTGCCATCAGTCAGCGCCACTCCGATCAGCTTGTCGTTTTCATCCAGCTTGACGGCAATGATTCCGCCGACACGGACGTTGGAGTATTCGATCAATGGTGTCTTCTTGACCACACCATTGCGGGTGGCCATGAACAGGTAGGTATCCTCGCTGAACTCCTTGATCGGCAGGATGGTTGTGATCTTCTCGTCCATGGCAACGTTGACCAGATTGACTACCGCCTTGCCCTTGGTGGTGCGGCTTCCTTCCGGGATCTCGTAGACCTTTATCCAGTACATGCGGCCGGCATCGGTAAAGCAGAGCAGGTAGTCCTTGGTCGATGCGATGAAGAGCTGTTCGACAAAATCCTCTTCCTTGGTCTTCATGCCGGTTTTGCCCTTGCCGCCCCGGCGCTGCGAACGGTAGAGATCCACGGCGCTGCGCTTGATGTAGCCTGTGTGGGAAATGGTCACGACCATCTCCTCATCCTCGATGGTATCCTCCAGGGAGATGTCGGCGGTCTTGTCGGCAATCTCGGAACGTCGCTTGTCACCGAACTTGTCCCTGATATCGGTCAATTCCCCTACGATTATATTGAGGATCTCGGTGTCCGATGCCAGGATCTCTCGCAAACGGGCAATGAGTCTCATGATCTCTTCGTACTCGGAGACGATCTTGTCCCGCTCCAAACCGGTAAGGCGCTGCAAGCGCATCTCCAGGATGGCCTGGGCCTGGATATCGGACAACTGCACCGAACTCTCAAAACCGACCGGTCGTGGAAGATTAAGACGTGTCAGGAATTCCGGATCAGCAAACTTACCCTCCATCAGTCCCTGTTTGGCTTCGGGCGGGGTCTTGGACTCGCGGATCATCTCGATCACCGCATCCAGCCAGTCCAGAGCAATCTTTAGTCCTTCCAGGATATGGGCCCTGGCCAAGGCCTTCTTCAGTTCAAAGTTTGTACGGCGCGTAACAACTTCACAACGATGCTCGACAAAGCAGTCCATCATCTCGCGCAGTGTCAGCACACGAGGACGGTTGTGGACAATGGCCAACATGATGATACCGAAGGAGGTCTGCAACTGTGTCTGCTTGTAGAGCTGATTGAGCAGCACCTCGGCATTCTCGTCCCGCTTGACCTCGATCACGATCCGCATTCCTTCACGGTCGGATTCGTCGCGGATTTCGGTAATCCCCTCGACCTTCTTTTCCTTGACCAGTTCCGCAATCTTCTCGATCAGGCGGGCCTTGTTGACCTGGTAGGGCAGCTCGGTGACGATGATCGACTGGCGTTCGGTTTTCTTGGCCGCCTCCACATGTGCCTTGGCGCGAATCTGGATGATTCCGCGACCGGTGGAGTAGGCGTCCTGGATTCCCTGGCGACCGTATATAGTGGCGCCGGTGGGAAAATCCGGGCCAGGTACCATTGCCAGCAACTCTTCAAAGGTAATTTCAGGGTTATGGATCACAGCTATTATGCCGTTGATCACCTCGGTCAGGTTGTGAGGCGGAATATTGGTGGCCATGCCGACAGCGATGCCGGTCGATCC
>JBAYZR010000394.1:0-3303 GCA_041672425.1 Pedobacter sp.
CGGGTACTGCAAAATTTAAGAAGGAAAGCCCAGGAACTGGGGTTTGATTTGGTTGAAAAACAATCTCAAACACCAGATCCAGTTTTTATATAAATCAAGTGGTTACCAATAAGTTACTTAGAAGGATTAAAGGTGAAAAGGGCAAAGTTGCAAAGGCGTATTGGAATCGACAACAGAGAGGATAATTGACATGACCCGAAAAACTGGAAACTATGACGAGTATCATATTGAATGGCTGAAAGACCCTGAAAACGCCGCAGCGTTTCTCAATGCAGTGATCGAAGACAACGACCAAGAAGCTTTCTTGCTGGCGTTGCGTGACGTGGCACAGGCCCAAGGCGGAATGACTGCCATTGCGGAAAAGACGCATGTCAGCCGGTCGAGCCTCTACAAGACCTTGTCGAAGCGCGGAAATCCTGAGTTCAGCAGCATTTCAAAACTGCTGCATGGCATGGGGTTGCGTTTGACTGTGGAGCCGGATATTCAGGCACACTGGGTAACGTAAAGGATTTGAAACATTGTGTATAAAGAATTTTGACAAATTACATCAGAGCATGAAAGAGGCGGTAGAGCCATTGCCAAAGGCAATATAATACAGCACTCACCGTGGCGCCGCCGGACAAGAAGACAGCAGGGGTAATTCCGGGGACAGTATATAGCAACTTGGGTGACCCCAGAGCTTGTACACTGATTTTTTGCAGGTTAAGAGTGACACCGGCCTGTCAGCAGAAGTTACAAATATATCTTCAGGGTCAAAAAATGAGATCTAGCTCTGGAGTCACTCCCATTACATTATTTAGTAAGCCTTACAACTGTGGGGGCAGTTGTATTTTTTGTCCGTCTGTTACTGGGGTGCCCAAAAGTTACTTAAGCCGAGTGAATTTATCCAGCAAATGCTTGTCATATTCGCCAGATACTCAAATGGCTTACTGGCTTTCATATATTCGAGGTAGAGGGGGAGTTTGTAATAAGCTCGAAGTGCTAATTTTAGGTGGGTCGTTCCTTGCTCTTCCTATAGCTCATATCAGATGGTTCGTTAGAAAAATATATCAATCAATTGATGGGAGCATTCGTCCTGGTGCTAAGGTAGCTGATTATATCGAAAAACACCAATCAACAGACGGCTACAGAATCATAGGAATTACTGTTGAGGCAAGGCCTGATCAAATCAACAAGTCAATCGTGGTTCAGCTTTACAGCCTTGGAGTAACTAAGATTGAGATAGGAGTTCAATCAGTAAATGAGGACGTATTGTCCTTTAACAAAAGAGGCCATGATATTAACTCAATAAAGAATGCGACATCAATTATTAAAGACAAAGGGCTTAAAGTTGGATACCACCTACTCTATGGCATGCCAAGTGCGTCTATTAAAATAGATATTGATTCAACAAGAGAGATATTCACCAACCCTAGTTATCTTCCAGATCATGTCAAACTATATTTTTGTGAAATGTTTAAACGAGAATTTATGACTTCAGAAATAGTCCGATTGTACGATAGTCAGAGTTGGAAACCATATGACTATGAGCATCGTGCAGAACTGTTAAATGAAATAACTCCGTTAATACCTAGATATACCAGGATTTCAAGGATTGGTAGAAAGCTCACCAGGCATGATCTTGAGGTAGATCTGATAGAAACGCCAAGCGGCATACATGATAGAAAATTCGGCTGTAAGTGCATCAGATGCCGTGAACCTGAGAATAAAATTATCTTTGATTATAGAGAGAGCCAAATTGCTTTACTCGAAATATCGGATCGGGATATTTTTATTGAGCAAGTATGTAGTGATACAGATACGTGCTTTGGCGTCTTAAGGTTAAGAAAATCAGGCAATAACATAGCGATAATAAGGGAAATTCATGTCTATGGTCTTGAATCAGCAGTAGGCGATCATGGGAAATTTCAGCACCACGGTATTGGGAAAAGGCTAATTAGGGCAGCGGAGAGGGCTGCAACAGAAAAATGGGGAGTGAACCATTTAGGTGTAGCCAGCGGAGTCGGAGTTCGGTCGTATTTCGAAAAGTATGGATTCAAGCTTGGCGATGATTGTTTAATGTGGAAAGAACTATAAAAGCAGCGTGAAAAGAGTGTGCCTGCTTCAAAGGCGGGCAAAGACTAATCATGCTGCTTTAGCCAAATATACCATCCAAAGTAAAAGTTTTCCACTAGTAAAAAGATCCATAGGAGATAAATATGCTGCCCCAGGCTGGCATGCTACTGATCGTGTATGCAGTATTACATATAGTTTTCCAGCGGTTATCATCTTTTGAAAAGAGTTACATATACAAAAGAATTGTGGCTGGAGTTATCTGTGAAAAGTGGAGCCTAAAGTCATTCAAGTTTGCTAAAAAAACAGTTTTGGTTCTTGCAAGTATCGAATACACTTATTTCCCGACATTAGTTCCGGTCGAGTTCAAAGTGCTGACTTTTGCGTTTTTCGTAATTGGCATCTGGTTGCGGATTAGTGCAATAACGGCCCTAGGCACTTTATGGAGCTATCATGTTGAGATTCGTGAACACCACGAAGTTATAAGAACTGGAATATACAGATATGTAAAGCATCCGGCATACATTGGCAATATATTCATTCCAGCGATTTGTTTCTTAATAGGATCCTTATACACTTCAGCGCTTGCATTGATATTTATTTGCACATTCTATATTTACAGGTCAAATAGGGAAGAGTACTTCTTGTGTCGTAGTAGGCTCGACAGTGTCACTGCTTAAGCTCAAACTTGAATATTCTTTTGTATTCAACGTAAAGGGTCTTCGAAAGTGAGCTGCATTTTATTGGAGGCAAAATGGTCAATTTCAAGCTATATCATGGCACCTCCTCTAAATGTTATGAAAAAATTTTACAGACTGGGCTTACTAAAAACAAAACCAATTATACTAATTGGCTTGCCCCATCGGGAGTTTATCTGTTTTGCAGTCGGCCACTTTTGGCATATAAATATGCGCTTAAAAAATCAATGTCTGATAAACACAAATACAAAGACAACGAGATAAAACCCATTGTTATCGAAGTGAAACTAAAAAAACATTTTGCATGTGACGTCCTTGACTTAACAACTGATGATGGAATTTATAGGTTGCATAATGCTCATCAGCAGTTAAAGTCATCAATAAATGACATGAGTAGCATTGATAACACTTGTCCATCATACAAGGATTCAATAGAAATGGCACTGGGGCCGATTACTGAGTCGTACAACTTCGATTCTAAAGCTTTGGAATTGATGATAACAAGAAGTGAATTTAAAATTGTTATTGCAGCTTTTAAATTCACTTCTTGTTA
>JBAYZR010000395.1:0-3297 GCA_041672425.1 Pedobacter sp.
AGATGATAGATAATACACAGAACCTGAATGCGTCTCAGGGGGAAGGAATACAGGCCGCCCAGGCAGTGGCAACGGCTGGCGCAAATGTTTTGATAACCGGTCACTGCGGGCCAAAGGCCTTTCGTGTGCTTAATGCAGCCGGCATCAAGATCTATAACTGCGAAGCAGCAACAGTCGAAGAAGCGCTCCGACTTTTGGAAGAAGGTAAACTAGTAGCTGCAAACGAAGCTGATGTGGAAGGGCATTGGTAATGAAAGTGGCTATCGCAAGCGGAAAAGGTGGTACCGGCAAAACAACCGTTGCTGTCAACCTGGCCTGGTTTCTGGCAGACAGCGGCCATAAGGTTCAGTACATCGACTGCGATGTCGAAGAACCAAACGGTCATTTTTTCATATCGCCCCATCTGTCGCAGAAAAATCCCGCTTGTGTCATGCTGCCGGTGGTTGATCAGGAAAAATGCACATCCTGCGGCGAGTGCTCCGCTAAATGCCAGTTTAATGCGATAGTCCGGCTGCCTGGTAATACCTTGATCTTCCCGGAGTTATGTCACGGCTGCGGCCTCTGTCTGCTTGTTTGCCCGACAAAGGCCATTAATGAGGATGAACGGGAGATCGGCGTCGTTGCAACCGGCATGGGCTGGGGCGGGATAGAGTTTGTCCATGGTGTTCTCAATGTGGGTGAACCGATGCCCAATCCATTGATCCGCAAGGTCAAGCAGCAAGGGCTGAGGGATCACATTCAGATCATTGATGCCCCTCCCGGTACATCCTGTCCCTTTGTTGAAACCATATCCGATGTAGATCTGGTGATTCTGGTTACCGAGCCGACACCCTTCGGCCTGCATGATCTGAAGATATCGGTGGAAGTAGCGCAGGCCAGGGGTAAATCAGTTTGTCTGGTAATCAACAGGGAGAACGGCTTGTTTCCTCCGCTGGAGGCATTCCTTGAGGAGCAGCAGCTGAAAATTCTGGCGCGTATTCCGGAAGACCGCAAGGTAGCAGAGGCGTATTCCGGCGGAGAGATTCTGCTGGAGGCGCTGCCTGATTATCGCGTGCATTTTTCAGCCATTGCCGCAGAGATTTTCAGGCGGTCCGGCGAGTTTGGGCTTACGGCAGCGGGGGTGCTTCCATGAAGGAGATAGTAGTTGTCAGCGGAAAAGGAGGAACCGGCAAGACCTCTTTTACCGCATGCATGTCAGCGCTTTTTGACAACAAGGTTGTGGCTGACTCTGATGTGGATGCGGCCAATCTCAACCTGATCCTGAATGCTGCCGTGCTGGAGGAGTACGACTTTGTCTCCGGCCACAAGGCCTACATTAATAAGGAGGTTTGTACCGTCTGCAACAGGTGCCGGGAGGTGTGCCGTTATCAAGCCATCAGTGAAGATTATAAGGTGGACCATTTTTCCTGCGAGGGGTGCGGCGCCTGTTTTTTCCTTTGTCCGGCAGGTGCGGTTTCTTTTGACAAAGCGCTCTGCGGCCACTATTTTATGGGTAAAACAAAAAAACAGGAGTGGGCGGTCTTTGCAGAACTTCTTCCTGGAGCGGAGAATTCCGGCAAACTGGTAACGGCTGTCAGGAAAAAGGCGCAGGAGATAGCCAAAGAAAACGGAAACGAATTCATCCTGACAGATGGGCCACCCGGGATCGGCTGCACCGTTATATCATCTCTGACCGGCGCATCCTTTATTGTCTTTGTGACCGAGCCGACTGTCAGCGGTGTACATGACCTGAAAAGGGTCATGGAACTCTCCAGGCATTTCAAACTGCCGGGAGGGATTGTCATAAACAAAGGTGATTTGAATCCGGCTTACTCAAGCGAGATTGAAACTCTAAGTTTGGAACGCGGTTTTGATCTGCTTGGTTCCATTCCATATGAACCGCTGATCAGCCAGGCCCAGCGCCAGGCAAAAACAATACTGGAATATGCGCCGGATTGCGAGGCAAGTAACACAATCCGGCAGATCTATCAAAAACTATATAAACGATTGGAGACATTATCATGAGATTTGCCGTACCCACCAATGACAGGAAGTTGTGCGCCCATTTTGGACATTGTGCCGAATTTGCAATTATCGATGTGGAGAACAATGCTATCTCTGCTGAAAGCTATATAATTCCTCCTCCTCACGAGCCGGGACTGCTTCCCGGCTGGTTGTCCGAAAGGGGGGTAAATCAGATTATTGCCGGCGGTATGGGCCAAAGGGCGCAGCAGCTTTTTGCTGCAAACAACATACAGGTAATAACTGGCGCAATGGGTGAATGTCCGCGTGAAGTAGTTGAAAATTTTCTGAATGGATCCCTGGTGACAGGGTCTAACACATGTGACCACTAAAAATGCTGGTAACGACTTGAAAAACACACATAAACAATGCATCATGTGCGGAGACAGCAATCCGATGTCACTGCGGCTTGTATTTAGCCCAGGGGCAAACGGTGATGTCTCCGCCACATTCCAGGGAAATTCATTGCTGCAGGGCTATGACGGCATACTGCATGGCGGTGTCATTAGCGCCCTGCTTGATTCTGCAATGGCAAACTGCCTGTTTCAAAGAAATATTGCAGCAGTAACAGCGGAACTGCGGGTACGTTTTCTTCTGCCGGTTCCATATAATGCCAGAATGGATCTGAAGGCATGGATTATTGAGGAAACCAATATGCTTTTTAAACTCAAGGCCGAGTTGACATCCGATGATACTGTCATGGCTTGTGCCGATGCTCTTTTCGTGCCGGGGGTAATAAACAATAGACTTTTTAACGACAACACGTAATCCGTTATTTGTGACTAAAACAGCAAACAGGGAGGTATTAAAATGACGACACGGATTTTAGTTATGATCGCATTGGCCATCGGTATTACATCGCAGGCTTTTGGCGGGCAAAACCATGCTGAGTTCATTACTGGTCCTTTCAAAAGCGGCCCGGAAGTGACAAAGAAATGCATGGAGTGTCATGAGCAGGAAACCAAGTCCTTTATGAAGTCGGTGCATTGGACCTGGGGCAAGACGCAGACCGTGAACGGCAAAACCATGGAGTACGGCAAAAAGAATGCACTCAATAACTTCTGCCTCGCTGTCCCTTCCAACTGGCCCCGCTGCACCAGCTGCCATGCCGGCTACGGATGGAAAGACGGCGCTTATGATTTTTCCAAGGCAGAGAACGTCGACTGCCTAGTCTGCCATGATACCACTGGAACCTATAAAAAGTTTCCGTCTGCGGCAGGTCATCCTGTATACCCTGGTGAGAAAAAGGAGTTTCCCAAAGGCAAGGTATGGGAAGCGGTTGACTTGGTCAAGGTT
>JBAYZR010000396.1:0-3290 GCA_041672425.1 Pedobacter sp.
GGCGTTGGCATCGATGATGTCGAGTTCCTGTACTTCATCCAGATATTTTTTGGCGGCCAGGGCAGTATAGACGTTGGTTACGCCCGGATCGAAGCCGGAGCCGAGCAGGGCCATCAACCCCTTCTCCCTGAAACGCTCCTGGTAGGCCCACTGCCAGGAATACTCGAACCTGGCGGTATCCAACGGCTCATAGTTGGCAGTATCCAGATAATCAACACCGGTCTCCAGGCAGGCATCCATGATGTGCAGGTCCTGGTAGGGAAGGGCCACGTTGATGACCAGTTCGGGCTGTAGCTGTTTGATCAATGCGACAAGTTCCGGTACGTTGTCGGCATCCACCTGGGCTGTCTTGATGCTGCCCTTCAGCTGGGCGGCAATTACATCGCATTTTGATTTGGTGCGGGATGCCAGGGTGATCTCGCTGAAAATATCACGGCGCTGAGCGCATTTATGGGCGACAACCTGGCCGACGCCGCCTGCGCCGATAATAAGGACTTTGCTCAATATATGGTTCCTTTCTGGATGATAATGGACGTGACATAATACTGGTATTCGCTTCTCAGTTCAATAGCCGTGACAAAAAAAATCATAAGAAACTACCAAGGAGCTGGAATACTGTTACTTCACCAACCCCCGCAAAATACCCAGATTTACCCCATCCATCTCATCATTATCCCCTTTGGGAGTCTCCAGAATCATGGGTATCTTTACAAAACGCGGATCGTTGAGGATGAACCTGAACGGGTTCAGCCCCAGCGAGCCTTGGCCGATATGTTCATGGCGATCAACCCGGGAACCCAGACCCTTCTTGGAATCATTGAAGTGGAAGCATTGCAACCGTTCCAGCCCGATCAAACGGTCGAGCTGCTCCATGGTGTCGCGGTAACCCTCCTCCGTTGCGGTGTCATAGCCAGCGGCAAATGTGTGGCAGGTATCGAAGCAGACACCGAATTTCCGAGGAAATTCAGAACCTGTGATTATGGTTTGCAACTCTTCAAAGGTACGGCCCAGGTTGGTCCCTTGCCCGGCGGTTGTTTCCAGCAGAACCTTTCCATTAAACTGCGGTACTTCGCTGAACAGCTGATCAAAGGCTTCAATTACCCGCGCCAGACCGACCTGCGGCGCCTCAGTCAGGTGCGAACCGGGATGCATAACGATCTTGGTGATGCCGAGCCGGGCACAGGTTTCCAGTTCATCCCGAAAAGCCGCCAGGCTCTTGTCGCGAATCTCGCCTGGCGGGGAGGCCAGGTTGATCAGGTAGATATCGTGGGAAATAACCTCGTGCAGGCCCGAGTCGGCCATCTTTTGGCGAAAAAGCGCGACATCGGCATCACTGACCGGTTTGCCCTTCCACTGGTTGGCGTTGCGGGTAAAGATCTGTAGTACGCCACAACCAGCGGCAACTGCCCGGTCAATAGCCAGATGCAACCCGCCGGCAATGGACATGTGAGCGCCCAGGTAGTCTTTCATCGTGGTTCCTCCAGTAACTCGATGTAATCTCCAAAAAAGTGCACATCCACCTCTTCCCCGGCAGCCATGAAACCCCGGCCTGGGGGTATGACAGCGATGGCAGTCGCATTGACCATGGTTTTGAGCAGGCCGGACTGCTGTTTGCCGGAGGTTGATACGTAAAAGAGTTTGTCCTTCCGCTCCAGTCGGATGCGTAGAAAAGTTGTCCGGTCACCAGCCTTGTTCTTGACGTCATCCCGCAGGATAGCCTTGAAGGTCGGCCGTATGACTTGTCGCTGCCCCATCATGCGCAGCAAGGCAGGCCTGACGAACTCCTCGAAGGTGATCATGCTGGAGACCGGATTACCGGGGAGCGAGAAGACCGGTTTGTTGTCCTTCAATCCAAAGGCGATTGGCTTGCCCGGCTTGATGTTGACCTTCCAGAACATCTGTTTCACCCCTAACTCCTCCAGCACGATTCGTACCAGATCCAGATCTCCTGCTGAAACCCCTGCGGAAGTCACCAGCACATCGGCTTTCAAGCCTTCCCGCAGCTTATTCAGATGACTATCATGGTTGTCACGGGCAATGCCGATAATGCGCGGGATGGCGCCAGCTTCCCGGACGGCGGCGGCCAAGGTGAGGGTGTTGCTGTTGACGATCTCCCCGGCTCCCGGTGTCCTGCCAACCTCGATCAGTTCATCCCCGGTGGAAAGGATAGCCACAATCGGACGGCTGTATACTGACACCAATACACGTCCAAAGGATGCCAGCATGCTTACCTCGGGCGGGCGGATGATTGTTCCGGTCGCCGTGATCCGTTCGCCTGCCAACACGTCTTCGCCTCGGAAGCGGATGTGCTGGTTTGCCTTAACCGGCTCGTTGATGGTTACCTGTTCTCCGGGGTTCTCTTCGGTCTCTTCAATCGGCGCCACTGCATCCGCTCCGCTGGGGAGCGGGGCGCCGGTCATGATCTTGACCGCACAACCAGGCTTGACCTCAACCCCATCGGCCAGAGCACCGGCCGGGATATAACCGGTCATCGTAAGCTTGCATGGGATTTTACCGCAGTCGTTGCTGCGGACCGCATAGCCGTCCATGGCGGAATTGTCCCACATCGGCATATCCCACGGCGCAACGATATCCTCCGCAAGCACCCGGCCAGCGGCATCCGCCAGACTGATCTGTTCGATGCCTGCGGAGGCAATGTTCTCAAGGATGATTTGTCTGGCCTGTTCGAATGAAAGCATGGTTATCCTGTGTATCTGTTTCGATACTTTGATGCAATATTTGTTGCCTCCGGGAAATGTATCCGTATAATGGACATGTTCTGCGAAGGTTATGCCGACCATTATAGCAGGCCTCCTGCCGAAGTAAACGCTCTTGAACATAAGGCGCCTGGCATGTCAGTTTATTCCAAGTCCCCAAGGTGACGTATGACACTCAACAATGAAACCAAAGTGGGTCTGTTTTTCGTGATCAGTCTTGTACTGTTCGGACTGATGCTGGAGGTCGGCAATCGCTGGAAGATCTTCGATCAGGGAATCCCCTACACCACTTTTCTTTCTGCCTCAACCGGCCTCAAGCAGGGTGACGCCGTCAAGCTGGCCGGGGTGGAGGTGGGTACGATCTCGAAGATTTCCATTGCGGACAGTCATGTGCGGGTGGATTTTGAGGTCAAGCCTGGCACTCACATAAAGGCGGATACCGTGGCCGGCATTCGTATGGCGAGTATGCTTGGAGGGCAGTTTCTCGGGATCTCCTTTGGCTCGCCCGCCCGCCCGGATCTACCCGCTGGCAGTACGATAAAAAGCACCGAATCATCGGGCGTCGATGCCATC
>JBAYZR010000397.1:0-3285 GCA_041672425.1 Pedobacter sp.
TTCTCTTCTTTGGGTTTGGTTGGTTTTGTGAAGAATGAAGACGCGACTACCTGACATTCTTAGGCAATGATGGAGGTTATGTTGCCCAGGAGATCCAAGTCAACCAACTTAACTACGTCCCGTAAAGGCTCCCTAACTACGTCCCGTAAAGGCTCCCACCAACTTAACTACGTCCCGTAAAGGCTCCCCCGTCCCGTAAAGGCTCCCCGTCCCGTAAAGGCTCCAACTTAACTACGTCCCGTAAAGGCTCCGTCCCGTAAAGGCTCCAAGGAGCGCCTGGCATTCGATACCACTGCCGACTTCGGCAACGAGCCCGCGGCTCCTCCCTTACCAGCGCTGAACGCCATTCCGGCGACTGTCAGCTACACGCACATCTTCCAGAACCGCCGCCCGCTGGTGGGTACGGAGACGCCCTACGCCGGCACGGTTGACGTTCAGATCAACGAGAACAACGCCACCCTCAACTACGGCGGCGAAGCGACCCTGTCCACTGACAATGACGACAACGGCTCACGGGTACAATCCTTCCTGCGCTTCGACGACATCGTCGGCACCAACCCCGGCCAGATCCCTCCCGGATCGAAGATCCTTTCCGCCAATCTGGTCTTCAGCGCCACCAGCTCAACCAAAGGGAAAGTAAAGATGCACCGCATGCTGGTCCCCTGGGGCGAGCACTCCACCTGGATGGACTTCACCCCAAGCCCGGTTTCCTGGGGTGCCATGACCTATCTGAACACCGACACGGGGATTTATCGCTATATAACGCTTCCGAGCGTCATGGACGGCGGCGGGATGGAAGCCAATGATGTGGAAGCGGCATCTGCGGAAGACTTCGTCTTTACCATGCCGAAGCCGGTGCCAGCGCCGTTCATCCTGACCGCTTACGGCACGACCTACCAAGCGCCCGCCTGGGATCCGAATACCGGCGCCGCCATTGCAAAACCTCCGATTGAGACCCTGAGCACCACGACAGTCGGCCTGACCACCACCGTCCAGGCCTGGGTCGACGGCAGTGCTCCGAACCATGGCTGGTTCTTCGAGCCGACCAGCTCCGACGGCTGGGACTTCGAGACCGCAGAAGGCAAGCAACCGCCGGTTCTGGTTGTTACAGTCGAAGGCGCACCGCTGGTACAGTAATTGAATTCAGAGGGCGGGCGTGAGATTTTACAAAACTATTGGATAATCGCCATGTGACTGTAATAATTCTCTGCTATCGTGCCTAGTAACGTAGTACAGGCGCAGAGACAGAACGGGTACTTGTCTGACCTGATTCCAGGCACCGGAAAGCCCGCAAAAACTCGCAGCATCGAGTTTTTGCGGGCTTTTTTTGTGTTCGGTCCCTGTCGGCCTGCAAATACTTCCCTCAGACAAAACCATACAGATACGACAGTGATAGTGCCAAACCCGCCGCAAGGCGGGGACGGAAAGCCACGGGTCCCCAGAGGATAGCCGGGTTGCCTTTCAACGATGAAAGACGACCCGGCTTTTTGTTTTTATCACATCGAATGAAAGGAGGATCAGAGCAGTTTTGTTTCTGCGAGCGCGCCATACACGACTGACTGAAGTGGATACGACACGCCTGATGTCTTCAAGACAGCCCAACCAAAGTCATACGTATACCCTCTGTCTGCTGGCTGGAAGCTCATGACAACTGAATATTTCTCATTATTTACACGAAGCTAGGTTCTGGAACCGGACAACAACAAAAGGAAGAAAAGGAGAACACCATGAAACGCTTAAAGTTCTTACTCGTAGCAGCACTGTTTGCCCTGACCACCATTGCTGGCGTCGGCGCTGCTCACGCATCGTTGGGAGTCGATTTCACCAATGTAGCTGACAACACTAACACGAAGACCGGTTTTGGCTCCGATATAAACATTATCGGCTGGGCTTTCTCGGTCAATCAAAGCTTCGACATCAGAGGTCTCGGCTACTTCGCCAATAACGGTATCCTGACCGAATCCCACGATGTGGCCCTTTACCGCTCAACGGGTGAACTGGTAGCTTCCGTCACGGTCAACAGCACCGATGAATTGCTTGGCACTGCCCAGTGGCGCTTCCACAACATCCCGACGACAAATCTGTCCGTAGGCAACTACGTTATTGCTGCGACCGTTGGAAACGATCTGTACACGTTCAACCCCAACAATATTACCTGGAACTCAGAAATCTCTTACACCGGCGATGTCTTCGATTCCACCAATTCAATTCTGCCATTACTCTGGACCTCGACCGAATCAGTAGGTTCAATCTATGGGGTTGATGCTGGCAGCTTCGGCCCCAACTTCGTTGCCACTCCGATCCCGGCTGCCGTCTACCTGCTCGGTTCCGGCCTGCTCGGTTTGGCCGGTATCAGAAGGAAGCAGAACATTTAATCATAACGACATCACATTTAAGGAGAATAATAATGAAAGCAAACCATAAAGTATGCGCAGCAGTTCTGGCCGTAGCGATGCTCTCTGCCGGGACCGCCCTGGCCGCCGACAAGTGGATGAGCGGCGACTTCCATAATCACACCACCTTTACCGACGGTAGCTGGCCGATGAACGACCTGATCTCAACCACCGTAATCACCTCGACCGCGGTTGCCGAGACGACCGGCCTGTACAAGCAGGGTACCGCCCCCACCGCCTTCAGGAACGGCCTTGATTTCTTCATCAACTCCGAACATGGCGGAATCCGCGAACGCGACGGTTTTGGAATCTATTGGAACAACACCTCCGTGTATCCAACTCTTCCCGCCATTGGAGACCCAACCAGCGGCAGGATGTGGCGCTGGCAGTCCCTCATCCGGACGTCCGATATCTCAACATACTCCGGCCCCGCCTACATGGGCGCCTATGACTGGATCCTCGGCATCCGCGCCAACTATCCGGACAAACTGGTCATGACCGGCATGGAATGGAACGTCCCCGGTCACGAGCATTGCAGCACCGGGATCGTCTCCACCAATGCCCTGCCAATCTCCGAGTTCGAATACCGTTTCGACAATTCCTCAAGCGACGGGACGTCAACAACCGCAACCGCAACCGCCATGGGGTGGGCCGGCAAGCTTCAGAACAGCTGGTACAACACCAACGCTACAGACTACTCTTCGGCTCTGGCGCTCAACAAGCTGCACAATAAGACAATCGATGCCGCAAAATGGATGCAGGCCAATTATCCCGCCACCAGCTACATCATCCCCGCCCATGTCGAGCGTGCCGGCTGTGGCGTCGGGGGTTACTCCATAGCAGCGTTCCGCGACATGAACGACAACGCTCCCACCGTGGCTTTCGGTTTCGA
>JBAYZR010000398.1:0-3278 GCA_041672425.1 Pedobacter sp.
TTCGACAACAGCCGCTGGCCGGGATTCGGGTGGTTGCTTCGAACGTTCCTTGATACGGGAAAACAGATCATCCAGCGTGATACGGCCTCCCTTACCAGTCCCGTCGATATCATCCGGTTCGATATTATGTTCTCGCATCTCACGCCGCGCCGATGGTGAGGATGCCGGAGCAACCGACTTCCCTGACATCAACGGTGACACATCCTTGAACGGAACTTCCGTCACATTGCCAGCTTCATCAATCGATCCGATGGTTGCTCCGATCACCACCGTAGTCCCCTCGGCCACTCTGATGGAAAGCACTCCGGCGGCATCCGCATTCAGGTCCAGCGTAATCTTATCAGTCTCAATTTCGCAGAGCGGCTCATCTTTTACAACAGAATCACCTGTTTTCTTGAACCACTTTGCCAGTAGCGCTTCTCGAACCGACTCGCCGACTTCAGGTATCTTTATCTCCATGATTGTCCCCATAATATTTGACTATGAGATTGTCGTGATTACTGCTTCTGGACTTTAGAGTTACTGTGCCGCCTTCCCACCGTCAAGGCGGGCAGTCTGACGTCTCAAGGCAACCCATGAGCATTTTCCGAAGTGGAGCCATTTAGGAGGAACTTCAGTCTAAATTCCAATTATATATATGTAACATGTGGTACCATCAGTCAAGATGGAATTCTGGAAACTCTTCGGGCTTGCTTTCGGGCTTGCTTGACGTATTAGTGTTTAATCTGATACCTTATTTTTTTGATCTGATCAAAAGGGATACTGATTATGTCATATATTACCATTGATGATTCGCGTTGCAAGGGGTGTGGTTTATGCGCCATTGCCTGCTCGAAGAAACTGGTTACCATGAGCGAGACATACAATAGCTTGGGGTTTGCCGTGGCAGTCTTCTCCGACCCCGAAAAGTGTAGCGGCTGCGCTTTGTGCGCCGAGATGTGTCCGGACGTGGCCATAATGGTTTTCAAGGAGTAGCTCATGGAGGCAATGTTGCCGGAAAAACTTTTCGTCAAGGGTAATGAAGCCGTTGCCATGGCCGCAGTCGAGGCTGGCTGTCGTTACTATTTTGGCTATCCGATCACTCCGCAGAGTGATATTCCCGAATATCTTTCCCGTGAGTTGCCTGGTCTGGGAGGAGAATTTATCCAGGCCGAGAGTGAGATTGGCGCCATCAATATGCTATTGGGCGCCTCGGCCACCGGTGTTCGCTGTATGACCTCATCATCAGGCCCCGGTATATCGCTCAAGCAGGAGGGGATCTCATATATGGCAGGATCCGAACTGCCCGGTGTGATCGTGGATATCATGCGAGCCGGTCCCGGTCTCGGCGGAATCGACGCCTCACAGGCTGACTATTTTCAGGCTACCAGGGGTGGTGGACATGGTGGCTACCACATTATTGTGCTAGCCCCTGACTCGGTGCAGGAAATGTACGACCTGACCATGCTTGCCTTTGATCTGTCTGATATCTACCGCATCCCGGCCATGGTGTTGGCCGATTCGGTTATCGGCCAGATGAAGGAATCCGTTGTTGCCAATCCGCGGCCTCAGACGGCGCTGCCTGAAAAGGATTGGACGGTGCGCGGTCGTGGGGATGGGGAAATGCAAAAGGTTGTTAAGTCCCTTTATCTGGGTGATGGTGAGATGGAAGCCTTTCACTGGAAGATGCATGCCCGCTATCAGGAACTGGCCGACAAGGAGTGTCGTTGGGAAGAGCTTCAGACTCAGGACGCCACTTTGGTGGTGACCGCCTTTGGTTCTGCCGCCCGTATCGCCCGCACCGCAGTGACAATGGCTCGCGAGGCGGGCATGCAGGTTGGTCTGCTGCGGCCCATCACCCTGTTTCCATTCCCGAAATCAGCATATGCGGCGCTGTCCCGGCGCTGCAAGCGTTTTCTGGATGTCGAGCTCAACACCGGTCAGATGGTGGACGATGTGCGCCTTTCCGTAGCTCGTGACGCCGAGGTTGACTTCTACGGTCGTCCGCCGGGGGCAGGCTCTCTCCCGACGCCGGAAGAAATTTTTGAACAGATAAAGAAACGATATTGAGGAATATATGAAACAGGTATTTACAAGGCCGGAAAGCCTGAAGGATGTTCAGACCCACTTCTGTCCTGGTTGCCACCACGGCGCCGTTCACCGTCTGGTGGCCGAGGCGATTGATGAATTCGGCATACGTAGCAAGACTATCGGTGTGGCCTCGGTAGGGTGCTCGGTCTTTTTATACGGCTATTTTGATATTGATGTGGTTGAGTCTCCCCACGGTCGCGCTCCTGCCGTTGCCACCGGCGTCAAGCGCGCCCGCCCCGACCGGATCGTTTTCACCTACCAGGGGGATGGAGACCTGGCGGCTATTGGCACTTCGGAGATCATCCACGCTGCCAACCGTGGCGAGGACATCACCGTAATATTTGTAAATAACACCACCTACGGCATGACCGGCGGGCAGATGGCGCCTACCACCATGGTCGGCCAGAAGACCTCCACCTCTCCCTATGGTCGTGACCACACCAAGGACGGTTACCCATTCCGCATGGCCGAGCTGCTGTCGCAGTTGCAAGGTGTGGCCTTTTCGGCCCGAGTTGCGGTTAATAGCCCAAAAAATGTCATGCAGGCAAAGAAGATGATTAAAACAGCCTTTCGCTATCAGGTTGAGAAGAGGGGATTTTCCTTCATTGAGGCCTTGGCGTCCTGTCCAACCAACTGGGGGATGAATCCGCTGGCAGCCAACGAACGGGTGGGGGATGAGATGATTCCGTATTTCCCGCTGGGTGTGTATCGCAATACTTCGAACCTGTAATCTGGAGATATCAATGCGCTATGATGTTTTTATTGCCGGTTACGGTGGGCAGGGAGTGCTGCTGGCCGGAAACCTGCTTTCCTATGCCGTAATCCATGAAGGTAAAAATGTTTCCTTTTTTCCCGCCTACGGCGTTGAGAAAAGGGGAGGATCGGCTATGTGTACGGTGGTTTTTGCCGATGGCGACACAGGGTCACCGGTTGTTGGTCGTCCATCGGTTTCTGTTGTCCTCAATCAGCTCTCCTTTGACAAGTATGCCGTCAAGGTCAAGCAGGGCGGTGTATGCATCGTTAATTCCACTCTGGTGAATTGCGATGGTGTTGAACTGCCAGGTGTGGATCTGGTAAGGGTACCGATGAATCAAATCGCTCTTGACTTGGGGGATGTGCGGATGGTCAACATGGTGGCCTGCGGAGCCTATGTTGCCAAGACCGGAGCAGTGTCGCTGGGGTCGCTTGAAGAGGCCCTCAAAAAAGCG
>JBAYZR010000399.1:0-3273 GCA_041672425.1 Pedobacter sp.
GTGTATCCGGCGGCCATATCACCTGCGTCAGCAAGCTGCTCTTTACTGAACAATTCAGTAGAAAGTTCATAGATCTTGGACTTTGAAACTAGATATTTTGTATCAAACAGTCCATGACCAAACAAAGACTTCTCCTTAATTAATTCAAGACCGATTTGAAAATCTCGCAGCCTCGCTAACCCTGAAAGATTTTTACCTCCCAGCTTATCTGTAATATTTGTCTGAAAAACCGTAACGCCCAGGGCAAATACAATCGCTATAGCTATGCCAATAGAAATCCATTGCGACAATGATCTTCGTCGTGCAACAAGTAAATAAAGCATGTTTACAGAAAGCACAAAAATACCTGCAGTAGAAAAAGTAGCTACAACTGTTAAAAAAGAAACCGCCAGTTTCCACCTGGGCCATGAATGCTTTATTCCTAAAAAAAGGCTTATATTCGCAACATATTGCAGCAGACCAGCCTCCCAGCAAAGTCCAGTTGCGCGAGCAGGTCCTTCAACCTTAGAAATAACAGTTAAAAACAGACAATATTTATATGATAGTCCTCCTGGTGCGACAGAATGAAATATGCTTGGCATTAACATAAATACAAGATAACTAATCAAACCATGTAAACTCAACCACCACGTAATTACTAGCAAATCATATTCAACGTTTGGCCATCTCATATTCACATACCGATTGAAAATGAACGCAACAAGAATTATCTGAAATATGTAGAAAAGCAGTGTGAAATTCGAATTTATTCGTGCAGAAAGAAAAACAATTATTCCACCAAAAATAATAAAGAATAATAGTTGTCTGAAAGGGATATTTATGCGTGAAGCAAGTATTAGACAGATCACTACGCTGACCAGTGCACTTTGGATCGGTATGATGCGAATACCGATACTTTGGAAAATAATCATCAAAAGAATGACTCTTTGCCAACCCCAACCAGTGTCTAAATCTTGATTATGCTTTGTGTTCACGTTAGAGGCTTTCATATACATCAAGATATTTCCTGGTGACCTGCTGCCAAGATAATACAGGGAATTGTTTATCATCAATTTTAGGAGTGTTGTAAAAACTAAGGATCTGATTTTTCAACACGCTCTCGCTGCTCAAGCTGCCAAATTGAGCGTAGCCATCATAAATAGATTTGGCCCAAGAAAGGTCTGATAGAAAAACCGGGCATCCGCATGCCAGAGCCTCCAGAACTACGATGCAACCGGACTCTGATTTGCTGAGTAAAATAAAGCCACGTGCTTTTTTCAAATAACTGATTTTAGTGGCCTCATCCACAAAACCTTCATAAATCACATATTTCCCATCTACATAAGTCAAGAACTCTCTATAATATCCATTGTCCTCACTGTAGGGCTTACCGATAAAAACAACTGGGATCTGCAACTCCCTAGCTATTCTTGCAAGAAGCAAGCTGTTCTTTCTTTCATGAATAGTGCTTACGCATACCAAGTAATCGGCTCTATGTTCATTATTACCACTACCTTCCAAATATTTATCATCAACACCATGTAATATGACGTGAGACTTCGCCTTGTCTGCACCAAACAAATAAGTACCCAGATTCATGTCGTTTAAAGAGGGATAAACATAAGCATCTGCAATATCACCATAGTTCCATCCCAATATATTTGCATAATTAGGTAAATATTTCTGGAAGCCCATTATCATATACTTTCTAAGTGCTAGGGCATTTCTTCCTTTAGATGTATAGCCATCAAGAAAACAATAGTTTACAATTTTTACACCGTTCTGCTTTGCGTAGGGTGTAGCTGCATCAGTATTATAGAATAATTGGAGAATGTCAGAAGATTGATTCTTCTCCCACCAGCGTAACGGTTCGACTTTCACCCCGTAATCAGGTAGACATTTCATTATATTTTCCACAAGTACTTGCACGCCACCATGGCAATAAGAAAAAGAATGATTAACATCAAATAGGATTTTCAAAATTCACCTCTTTTTTTAACAATCGCAGGTACTACAGGCTTTTGTATAAGCAAGCATCAAAGCGTCGAGTACCTTGTCATCCGATGCCAATCCAGCCAACCAATCGTATGCGGCAGCGCAACGGTCAGCACGCTGGTGTATGCACGCCTCCACGATCTGCGTTGCCATATCCCCCGGATCATGGCCATCGCACAGAAGCCCACGATCATTTCCGCAAAGCCACCTGCTCCCACCCGCTTCCCAGCAAGCCACCACCGGTACCCGCATGGTCATGGCCTCCAATATCGGCCCACCAACGGATTCCTCGTGGGAAGGATGAAACAGCACGTTAGCTGTGGCTATTTCCCTGAGAGCATCCTCATGGGTGACACTACCCTTAAAGATGACGCCTTGAGTGCAATTATGTCTCAGAGCCCAGGTTTCTGCTGGTCCGCCTTGCTCCAAACCTGGGCCGATCAATGTATAATTGAGGTTTACAGCTTGTTTATGGCACATACGACGAGCTCTGCGAAACGCGCGCAAAGCATTCCGCACGTTTTTCAGATCCGACCAGTTGACTGCACTTACGATACGGAATGTCCCGCTTGCGGAATGCGACTCACACTGCGCTAACCTGCCAACCTGCACAAGTTCCAAAGCAAATTTTGCCAGAAGGTTTGGAACAAACTGAACAGGACGATGCAGTTTTTGCTCCAAGTAACTTCCAATATATGGTGATACAGCCGTGAGATGCCGTGAGCGGCGAAGCACGTACTCTGTTATCAAATACAAAGGCAAATAGCGCCAACCCAGCCAGCGCAGACAATGGAGGCTATGGTCACGCACTGTCAGCAAATACGGATAACTGGACTGCCGAACAGCGGTCAGGCCATACTCATAAGTCCAATTGGCATGGATTAGATCCGGTTTGGCTTCAGCCACAGCCGCCATCATCAACCGCTGCTCAGCTGCAAATAGGTCGCGGACGGCACCCGACTTACGCCGCCGCACCACCCAGATTCGAAGTAGTGGTCCCACCATCCGAGTAATGTCGTCCTTGACGTTGGGATCTAGAGTAACAACATCGGTTTTCCAGCCATGTAGCAAACGTGCTTCAATTAGCGAATTTATGGAATATCCGCCCATGCCTGCTGGGAATGGAGATGCAAGTGTCTCTGTTGACAAGTACTTTTTGAGGCCGTGCAGGTGAACTGGGCCGAGAATAACGGGTCTTAACATCTTGTTGCCGAGTTAGAGGCGCTCTTAGCAACCACATAACAAAGCATGTGCCCCATTATCGCAACAGGTAGAGTTTTTCTCAAAATACTGCCGAAC
>JBAYZR010000400.1:0-3260 GCA_041672425.1 Pedobacter sp.
CACCTGATCCCGCAGCGCCAGGGTATTCAGAAAGAACCCTATCTGCGATTCCAGGTCGGGATGGGTGCGACCGGCCACCGGCGAGCCGATCACCAGATCCTCCTGACCGGTATAGCGGAACACCAGCACCCGCACCAGGGCCAGCAGCAGGGCGAACAGGCTGGCCCCCTGCCCGGTGGCCACCGTCCGCAACTGATTGGCCAGCGTGCTTTCGAGTGGAACACGAACCACCGCGCCGGCGTATTTTTTTACCGGAGGACGGGGGAAATCAGCGGGGAGATCCAGCGGCGACAGCGGTACAGCCAGCTGTTCCAGCCAGTAGGCACGGTCGGCCTGTATGACATCGGCCGCCAGGATGCCGTTCTGCCAGGCGGCAAAGTCACGGTACTGGATCGTCAAGGGAGGCAACAAGGGGCTCCCTCCCCTGACGAAACCGTTATAAAGCTTCGATAGCTCGGCGGTCATCACCCCCAGCGACCAGACATCGCTGATGATATGGTGGATCACAAAAATAAAGACCGTGCGCCCTTCCCCAAGATGCAGCAGGGAGATCCGGTACAGCGGCCCGTCGGCAAGATTGAAGGGGCGGGAAGATTCGGCCCGGAAAAGCTCGCGCGCCTTCTGTTCCGGGGCGGGGTGCGCGGAAAGATCGTGCCGGGAAATGCCAGGTGCTCCGGTCGCACGCACGTACTGGCGCGGTATGCCGTCTACAGCACTGAAAGTGGTTCGCAGTGTCTCGTGGCGCTGATGCATGATCTGCACACCCTTGACAAAGGCATCATAGTGAACAGCCCCCTTGATCAGGAATGAGGAGGCGATATTGTAGGCGGCGGAATCTTTGTCCAGTTGATCCAGCAGCCAGAGCCGACGCTGGGCATGGGAGAGTTCGTAAGAATCTGCATCCTCGACAACCAGAATATCCTGATAGTCCCTGGGACGCCCGGCATCCACAAAGCGGGCCAGTTCCCTGATGGTGGGACAGGCGAAGAAATTCCGCACCGAAACCTCTACCTTGAACTGTTTGTAGATACGCGCAATCACCCGGATCGCCTTGAGTGAATCGCCGCCGATCTCGATGAACGGATTGCAGGCCCCCACCCGGGCCAGGCCCAGCACCTCGCTCCAGATCTCCGCCAGCCCCTGTTCCGTGGCTGTCGCCAGCTCCGCATAGCTGGTAATCACCAACTCTTCCGGTTTCGGCAACGCCTTGCGGTCAACCTTGCCGTTCAGGCTGAGCGGCAGTTGGTCCATCCGGATGAAATAGGCCGGAGCCATGTAATCCGGCAGGCGGGAGAGTACTAGCTCGCGCAGCTCCGCTTGGTTGAGCGGCTCCTGCTCGGTATAGTAGCAGGCCAGAACATTTTCCATTTCATCGGTGCGATGCGGTACCACGATCACCTGGCTGATTTTGGAGAAGGAGAGCAGCGCCTGCTCGATCTCGGCCAGTTCGATACGGTTGCCATGCACCTTGACCTGACTGTCCAGGCGCCCGACGAATTCAATAACCATATCGGGGCGGTAGCGCCCCAGGTCGCCGGTCCGGTAGATGATATCCCTCATTTCGGAGTTGAGCGGGTTCTGAACGAATTTCTCGGCGGTCAGATCTGGAGACCGGAAGTACCCCTTGACGATAAAGGGGGATTTGACGCAGATCTCGCCGATCTTGCCGGGAGGACAGAGGGTGTTGCCGTTCAGGATCAGGATGACCGTATTGCTGATTGGCACGCCAATCGGCACGATCTCGTTCGGCCTCAGTTCACCTGGTGGTATCCGGTAAAAGCTCTTCAGCAGGGTCACCTCGGCCGGGCCGTAGAGATTGACCAGTTCGACATGTGACCCGACAGCCTGCCGCCACTGGTTGACATCCTTGCCGTAGAGGGTATCGCCGGACTGAAAAACCAGCTTCAGCTTGGGGAAACGGCTGCTTTCGCCTTGGGCGGCCACCTCTCGTATAACCAACCGCAGGTAGGAAGGTACCGTCTGAAAGAGGGTCAGCCCGGAAGATTCGATCCATTCGATCAGGCGGGCCGGGTTTTCCTTAACCTCGGCGGACGGAATGCAGAGGGTCGCGCCGCAGCAAAGGGAGACGAAAAAATCCTTCAGACTGGCCTCGAAGGTAACCGGCGCCATCTGGCTGATTTTGGAGGTCTCGTTCAGCCCAAATTCGGCAGCCTGCCAGTGGCAGTAATGGGCCAATCCCTTGTGCCACCCCTCGATGAACTTGGGCGTCCCGGTGGAGCCGGAGGTGTAGATCACATAACAGCTGTCGTCCGGCCCGGAAATCAGCGGCGGGTTTGTTCCGCCGGAGACAATTGATGCGGGAGAGCGCCGCCATTGACCGGCGCTATAAACCAGATCATCAAAATCTGTCTCATCCATCACCAGCAGCCGCGTGCTCTCCGCCAGCCCGAACAGCTCCAGCATCTCCTGTAACTCCGCCACCGAGACATCATCGGTCACGATCACCGATGGAGCCGTATGGGACAGAATCTGCTGTAGTCTTGGACGGGGAAGAGCCGACTCAAGAGGCATAAAGATGCCGCCTGCTTTCATCACCCCCAGAATGGCCGACATGTAATTGATGCCGGTCGGAAGCAGAACGCCGACAAGCTTCTCTCTGCCAATTCCACGTTCAGCCAGAAGCGAGCCGACAATATTGGCCCGCCGGTTCAGATCAGAGTAAGTAATGGAAGCTCCGCCGCACTCCTCGACGGCGTTCCTGCCGGGAAAGCTTGCGGCGATATATTCAAAGACGCTATGTACTATTTTTTTGTTCATTAAATATTCCATCCGAGATACGTTTTTTATCAAATCCACCGTGCCGGAAACCTAAAACGATGGCATCCCGAACTCTTCCAGAAAAACCCCGAAACTGAGCACTATCATCAGCAGGTCGTCCTCGTAAGGGACATTCAGATGAAAATCGGGGCTGTTGTAGCGCAGCGCCAGCCGTTCCACCGTATCCGGGTTAAAATATCCCTGCCGGGTAATGGTCTCCCTTGAAAGGAGATCCCGCACCCATTCCAGCCCCTGCCCCAGCAGATAAGGGCTTCCGGGGGCCACAAATCCGAACTTCTGGCGCTCGCGGATCTGGGCGGGGACATAGCGTTCTCCCAGCCGTTTCAGCAGATACTTCTCGGTCAGGCCGTTAAGTTTCAAATCCGGAGGAACCTCCCGCATAAACTGCATCAAGTTGATATCAAGAAACGGATAACGGGCCTCGACCGAATTGGCAAAGGCGGCCCGATCGCCGTGATCTG
>JBAYZR010000401.1:0-3238 GCA_041672425.1 Pedobacter sp.
ATCACCCTTTTCCAGCAGTTTGTTCAGCTCAACCGTGATGGTAAGTTCCTCGCCAAGGCCATCGGGTTTCAGAACCTTGCGCTTGATCAGCAGCGTCTCCGAGGCATTCGGGGTAATTCCGCCGGCATTGGATATGACCTCCATCAGCGTAGAGTTTCCACGTAACTCGATCAGTCCGGGTTTGGTGAATTCACCCAGGGTGGTGACCTTTTTGGACTTGTACTCTGTGATGAACACCGATACCTGCGGCTTGTTTATGTAGCCGTTGGCAAACATTGCGGCGATCTTCTTCTGGGCATCGATTGTGTTCATGCCATTGACCGGAATCTCGCCGATCAGTGGCAGAGTGATCTTACCGTCGCCGCCGACACGGGCATCAGTAGCCAAGTCCGGATTGTCGTAAACTGTGATCTTGAGAAGATCGCCTTCACCGATCAGGTACTCATCCGCAGAAACGGATTGCGTAAAAAATACCAGTGGCAAGACAAGCAGCAGCGCAATACGCAGAACTACCCGGCACCCGTGATTCAACTTTTGTAGTTCAGAATAGATAGCCATCCCTGATATAACTCCTCCTCTGTTGCGGTGAAAGCAATGACGGCGCCGAAGGTGGCGCCTTCTCCCTGATAATACTGCAGGTGTTCTCACTTAACCGGACGTTTCCGATGACGAGATTGGAGCTGTTGTGCGCCCCGACGTTACCGGAAAGGGTGCAGATGCCTGTCTGCTGCCCGCCAACCTCGACAACCAGGTCGGCGGTCGATGTCTGTATCAGGGCATTTCCGGTTTCAATCCGGAAGAGTGACCCGTCCTTGCGGGCCTCATGAAGGATAAACCTGGCCTTCCCTTTTTTTATTGATACAACCGCGGTCCGCCTGCTTTTTCCGCGTTCAAAGGAATACTGGTTGATTCTCAAAACAGTTCCTGCCGACATATTGATAACCGAGTTGTCACTGAGCAGCATCTGTAGCCGGGACTCCTTGCCCGATTCCAGAGTGTCTGCAACTCGAACGAATGATCCGGCCTTGAGCTTGATAGATCCTGCTACACCTGGTCTGGTGCAGAGGACGTCACCCTGAACCCGGATCACTTTGCCGGCACTCTCATCTGAAGACCATGTAATGGGGGGGAAACTCAGTAATGAGAATAGAAAAAACAGGGGAACGTAATGCGTTCGCCCTGTAAAAAGTCTCAAAATCATTTCAAGAGGTCCTGGATATAAATGGCTTTTTATCAGAAGGACACCTTGATGGTAAGAGAGATGTTGTTCTCAGTACTATCATAGATATCAATATTTGAGTCCTTGTTGCGCCAATAGTATTCCAGGGAACTTTCCAGCCACCTGCGGAAGTTGTACTGCAGCGCTGCGCCGACCTGTACAACGCGATCCTTTCTAATCTGAAGATCGCCAGGGACGATGTCGGAGAAACGCTCTTCAATGTACGATGCCTTAATGGTCGAGGAGATGCGGTCGAGAAAACGGTGGGTGAATTCACCATTTATGCCGGTGCTGACAGAGTACCTGGTTCCTTGAAGGCTCGATTCGTTGACCGTTCTGGCGCCGGCCAGCTTCATGAAGTTATAATCGGAAAAGTAATGGCTGATGTCCAGGGAAGCGGTGAAGTCATCAATACTGCCTTGTGACTGTAGATCGAAGTTTTTCACCAGATAGCCACCCTTTATGGTTCCCTTGGAACGTTCGGAAAGCTCCCAGGTTACTCCCAGCAGACCGCTGTGAACGTTGTTGTCAAGAGTGGATGTACTGTCCATGAAACCGACGTTCTTGAATTCATACTCGACAAAGGCCGAGGTTCTCGGCAGGATGCGGTAGTACAGATATGCCGAGACCAGATCCTCGTTCCTGGACCTGAAACCATAGGTCCTGTATTTAAGGTAGGTTCTGGAATAGTCCAGCTGCACCTTTGAGATATCGGCCAGAACATAAGTCAGGGAGGTCGCTGCGGTGTTGTTTTGATACCGCTCTATCTCGGATGTTGAAGACTGGCTGCGCGGTTCATGGCTGTTGGTGTAGTTGTCGGAAACCTTCAGGTTGAAACGGCTTCCGAAGTAAAAATCACCGGCACCGTAAAGAGACCAGTCGGTCGTATTCTCGGACGAGTTGATGGCGTACCTGTTTAAGGTAGTGCTTCCGCCAAGGGAGACTACATGGCGCCTGAAGGGAAGCTGGAGAAAGAGTCCGGGATTGATGGAAGTTATGAAATCGTGCTCTTTGTTGTCAGGGGTGAGGTAGATGTTGTCACTGTAGGTTTCCCGGAGGGATAGATAGGGATGAACCTCAACCGGTCCGAGTTTTATGACAGGCGCATCCTGGTTTTTTGATACCCCTGGTGGGAGGTCCAATGCAGCGGAACATGGCTTTGGCAGGAAAGCCAGCAATACAACCAGCGCCCCCACCCATGAAACTATATTTCTGGTAACCCGTAGCATAATTATTTATATCCCCCATACTGGTTTGGACTGCTGGGGCTTACAGCCTTACCACCACCGCCACCGCCGCCGCCACCACCTGTGGTAGGACTACCGATTCCAGGTGCGTTGAACATGTTTCTCGGACCACCCAGAGTGGGTGCACTATAACCTGCGCCAGACTGCGATGAAGCAAGGGCACTGGCAACCTCGGTCGAATTCGCACCGGCGCTCATTGCTGCATCCGTGATGGCTGAATCTGTGCAACCGGCCGACTTAGCCGCCGTGACAATTTGAGTCACATTGCCTCCTGCATGAATACCTTCCGAGATGATATCGCATGATGACAATCCTTCGGTTATTGTCGTATAGACTATCCTGTCGGCAGGCACCTTCGCCGCAGTCAGAGCTGCAACGATGTCAGTCATTTTCATGCCTTCTGCAAGCGATTTCCTGATGATATCCGACAGTGGTTTCCCCGATGCTACCGCTGCTGTTATGGAAGCGGCATCAGCAGCAATGGAATAATTGACCGGGATGACTCCAAGCAATAGCAGCATGGCAAGCATTCCGGCCCTAACATTGATTGCACATGTGTTTAACGGCCTCCGCAAATACTGGAATATTTCCATTAAAACCGCCATTTATGCCTCCCCTTTTCCAGACAATTCCGCTGGATTCTCATTCATTTATTATTGATCCATTCGTAAAAAGTCACGCAGCCAATTTACTAGAATATCCGGCTTCTTGATTAGAAATTTCACATATCTTGGAACAATTAAAATAAATTAAGCATAATCGCTCTTTGACA
>JBAYZR010000402.1:0-3227 GCA_041672425.1 Pedobacter sp.
AATCGACCGGTTCTATGAGATGGATGTTGCTGAGTGTACTGCTGCCGAGAAGCCGCTTGACTGGTTCTTGAACATTGGGATTGAGGTGAACCGGATAGAGTATATCGCAGTCTGGATAATGTGCGGCGAGATCTGCCAGCGCATGGCAGATATTCTCGAAACCTTCACCGAAATTCTCCCGGCGATGTCCAGTCACAAGGATCAGCCGCTTGTCGGCATTGAGGAAACCGAACTGCTTGGCGAAACTATTTTGCAGGGACAGATCGGATGCAATCTGGGAGGAAACCGCCAGTAGCGCATCCACAACCGTGTTGCCGGTAACGTGGATACTTGTGGCGGGAACACCCGACTGCATGAGGTTTAAGCGGGCCGCATCAGTTGGGGCAAAGTGCAGATCAGCCAACACTCCGCATACCTGGCGGTTGATCTCCTCGGGAAATGGGGCGAATTTGTTGTGCGTGCGTAGCCCGGCCTCCACGTGGCCTAGCGGAATCCGACTGTAGTAGGCTGCCAAGGCAGCGGTCATGGTTGTTGTTGTGTCGCCATGGACAAGCACCATGTCGGGGCGTTCGGTGGCCAGAACCGGCTTCAGTCCCAGGAGTACGCTGCTGGTGACATCGTAGAGGTCCTGGTCCGGGCGCATGATGTCCAGATCGTAATCGGGACGGATCTCGAACAGGTTCAGCACCTGATCAAGCATCTGCCGATGCTGGGCGGTGACGCAGACTCGGCTTGTGAAGCGGTTTGGATGGCGCATCAGTTCCAGGATCACCGGCGCCATCTTGATCGCTTCGGGGCGGGTGCCGAATATGGAGAGGATTTTGATCATTTCATTTCCTGACGAGTATGGATGGGGTTACTTCTTCTCTGCTGCAAATGATTTCTCTAGTGTCAGTATTGTCAGATACCCCTCATAACGAGAAAAAAGATGGCAGAATTTAAACCAGATTCGCTGTAATCTCGATAGAAAATAAAAACAGGTTTCCTCACCGATAGTTTCACGCTTAAGGGCAACCAGGTTATTGATCGCCGCCAGTTCCTCCGATAAGTCAAAGATCTTTTCCTCGTCGGGATAAGGCCATTTCCCGTGGGCCTTGCGATATTCATACGCAAAACGATAGGGAACGGAAAAATGATTGGGGATTGCCACATAAACAATCCCTCCAGGTTTTGTCACCCGGGCCATCTCCCGTAACGCTTTGCGACGACCGTCTTTATCAAAGTGCTCCATCACGCCGGCATTAAAGACAACGTCAAATATTTTGTCGGGGAAATTCATATTGAACAGATCACCTACTTCAAATTCTGCACACTGGCCTGCCTTGTCAAAAAGTTTTCGGGCAGTTTCGATTGCTTTAGGTTCTAAATCCAAAAGGGTGCGTTGCGCTCCCGTTCCAACCAGCAGACTCGTTATGCCAAAACCACATCCTGCTTCAAGTATACGGCCCGAGCCTACATGCTGCCGAAGCCTCTCTGACAACAGAACCTGCCATTCGTCCGGCCGTTCTATCAGCCCATCCAGATTCAAAGCAACGAAGTTCTTGTAGTAAGCACTCCAATCCATATCTTTCACCGTTCGATTCCTTCAATTAAGCGTGCAACCGCTTTTTCAACAGTATAGGGAGACGCCGGGGCTGGTTCCAATAACTTCCCCTGTCCCCACAACCTGAAATACTCCCGCACACCTTGCTTTATTTCTTCGATATCATCCCATTGCACGGCTCTATGACCTAGCCCTTTGAACATCTCGGCAAGTTCGTCATTATCATACAATAACCCGAAAATCGGCCTGCGGGCATGAAAATATTCATAGACCTTTGAAGGAATAGTCTCCGATGAGATGGGGTCCAGGTTCTGTATGAGCAATAACACATCGCTTTTTTTCATTTCTTCCACGGATTTCTCACGCGTAACCCGTCCGTAGACCATAAGCATTTCCTCATAGGGAAATGCCTCAATTTGTTTTTTGACATTTTTATCAAAAGACCCAAGTAGCGATAATCTTATTTTGCCTCGCATGTCCGGTGATTCTGAAACCAAGGCACAAAGCGCCTCAAGAAAACTGGCGAGATTTCTTGACCCGCCGAGAGAGCCTAAATGCACAAAGTTCAAGTAGTCACCCAAACAATACGGGGCTGATTGAGTTTTCATTTCAGGTGCGCCTGGATAGACAACTACGCCGTTATCATTGTTTCCGGTACGCTCAAAAGTGCGCCGCAATGCTTCAGATGTCAGGAAGACAATTTTATTGGCCCGGGAACAGATGAACTTTTCGGCCCACGTCGTTAGCCTGAATTCAAGCGAGCTTCTTGCACAATATGAGTGAACCAAAGGGTCCTGGAACTCTGCAATCCAGGGAATTTTAGTGACTTCAGACAGTAGTGCAGACACAATGTGAGCTGATATTGGCCCACCGGTAGAATAAATAACATCGGGTCGGCATTTCATGCATTGGAAATACCCCCTTAAGAATGCAAGGGGAAACCACCACCAGGTTGTATCAATCCGGTAAAGCAGTTTCTCAATGAAATACAACGGCAACACTGGCAGCAATAGCAATGTTTCCAATAGCTTGAACTTGAAAACGGGATAATTTTTACGCTTTAAGACATGTCGCACTTCAAAGCGGATGCCAGAAGGGCTTATACAGGGAATTCTGATATGTTTAACCAAAGATAGTCTTTTGACACAACTGGACGTAAGCAGCGTCACGGCAATCTTATTCTTGGCAAAAAACGACAGCCTGTCGTCAATATGATGTGAACACGCCATGCCGCCTTCGTTGGCAAAGTACGATATGATCAGCCAGTTATGCTGTTTTATTGGCACCGGAGTTCTCCTGTAGCAATATTGTCCCGGCGATGGCAACAAGTGTTTCTACGGTCGCTGCAACCGTATAGGGCGAAGCCGCTGACTGGGACTGTGACAAGGCGTTCTTCCATCGGTCGTAGCAGTCGCTAATCGCCTGTTTCACCGCTTCGGGCGAATCAGCTTCCACTGCCGTATGGCCAAGTGTGGACAGCATCTGTCCAAGCTCAGGATTTTTGTGCACCAATCCCAATATCGGCTGACCGACATGCAAGTATTCGTAGGTTTTGGACGGGATTGTCTCGGCCGAGAACGCCTCCGTGTTCTGGATGAGCAGCAGGACTCCGCAGCGCTTCATGGCCAGGAGCGATTCCCGGCGCGGGATGCGACCAAAGGTACGGATCACGCCCGGTAGCGGA
>JBAYZR010000403.1:0-3209 GCA_041672425.1 Pedobacter sp.
TTTTAGCCAGTTACGGGCTACTAATCGGCGGGTTTGCTTATTGGTGTTTCTATAATAATCAATTAATACAAGGTGGGGTTAAAGAACGCCTTACCTTCTTTTTGATTTCTATTCTCACATTTATTTCCGAACCAATCACGAATACATCGTGGTTCCTCTTCTTTGTTATTTCCGGAATATATTCAAGTCAATTGCATAACATTATCATGGCTATTCATAAAAAATTAATGCCTAAAAAAAACTGTATGCCAGTTCCTGAATGATACCTGTTATTTCTGTCATCATTGCAACCTACAATGCAGCAAAGACGCTTAGGTGTTGTCTTGAAAGTATTGTTAAACAAAAAAACGAGTATATTGAACTATTAGTTATTGATGGTGGGTCATCAGACGGTACACAAGACATTCTTGATGAATATAGATCTCAGATTAATTTGATAATTTCAGAACCGGATAATGGAATTTATGATGCATGGAATAAAGGGATCGTTCATGCCCGTGGGGAGTGGATTTTGTTTATCGGTGCTGACGACACACTGGAGTCAGACGCTTTTTTCAACTATCTTAAATTTCTTAACACGCAGGATACAACCAAGGTTGATTATATCTGTGCAAAGAACACTTATCTAGGAAGAGATGGAAATGTCATTAAAATCATGGGTATTCCTTGGCTTTGGGAACAATTTAGGCAAAAGATGGATGTCGCGCACGTGGCATCATTACATCATAGAGACTTGTTTCAAGAGAACGGCATGTTTGACTTACGATTTCCAATCTGTGGCGATTATGAATTGCTCTTACGAAAACGGAACAAATTGCGTTGCCTCTTCTTGGATACCTGTATTGCACGTATGACCACTGGAGGCGCAAGCTTTACTATGTTGGCCTTGTGGGAGGCGCATCAAATTCGAAAGCTTCATTCTGGATATTCAACTTTAACACTGATTGCCATCTATATTTGGCAGATAATTCTTTTTCAGCGTCACAAATTGTTAAACTGAAATGTATCTCTGAATACGACGTGAAAACGTAATAGTTTCCAAGGGAATAAGATGAAAATAGGCATTGATGCAAAGTGGTTTTTCGATGGTCCACCTAGTGGACGTGTCGTAATAAGAAATATTGTGAAGCACCTGATTGAACTCCCACCCAACGATGAGCTGTATATTTTTCTGGATGCAAGGGCGAAGGAAATTGACTTCCCCTACTGTCATCCCCATGTGCACCTGATTTATGTATGGGGTGGTGTTAATTTACTGTCGAACATTTTTGTGATTCCATGTAGTGCCTGGAGTTTGCATCTGGATGTGTTTGTCTTTCAGAACTTCTCACCGCTTTTCTCCAATTTCAAGCGTTATACATATATTCATGATGTGCTTTTTAAAACCCACCCACAATTTTATACCTATAAAGAACGACTCTATTTGTGGCCTCTTAAATATCTGGCTAGGTTGGCGCATAGGCTTTGCACTGTGTCTGCAACCGAGAAGAAACGAATGGCAGAGATCGGCTGTGGAGACGACCAAATGATTGATGTTGTGTACCATGGGGTTGACGAGGCGTTTATGCCGAGAGAAAAACATGATCGCGATGCACTACAGGTCGTTGCCGAAAAATATGCATTACCCGATTCATTCATTCTGTATGTTGGACGGCTTAATGTGCGTAAGAATGTCTTCAATCTCCTCAAGGCAATCCCTTTGTTGAAAAACAGTTCCATTCCATTAGTTATTGTCGGCGGATATGACTGGAAAATGACGAGCGTGGATGGTCTTATAGTTGAACTTGGAATCACAAGCAGAGTCATTTTTACTGGCCCGGTATATGGAGATGATCTTCCCAGAATTTATGCACTTGCTACGATAGTCAGTTTTGTTTCGTATGCAGAAAGTTTTGGCTTACCTGCGCTTGAAGGCATGGCATCCGGTGTTCCTGTAGTGGTTTCCAATCGCACCTGCCTACCTGAGATATGTTCTGATGCTGCGCTCTATGCCGAACCGGACAGACCCGCAGAGATTGCCGAGATGATTGATAAATTGCTTGATAACAAGCAATTATGGCAACAACAAAGAGTGAAAGGTCTTAAAAGAGCGAGTGACTTTACTTGGAAGAAATCGGCAGAGCATCTGTTGAAGAGCGTTTATCGAACCGTGCCGAAATGAAGGAGTAGGAATTACAATGAGCATTATCGAAACCATTATCTCAAAATTAAAAAAAGAACCTGACTATAAATTCAAAGCTGTCTACACAGACAGGCAGTTGTTTAATATAGTCAAGTACCGTGGTTTGCAGGTTGCACGGGGTTTTTTGAGTAGGTTAAAGATCAGGATGTCAGGTGGATTGCTGTTTTGCGGCAAAGCGGTTGTCATCGAGCATGGCTATATGATCAAATCAGGCTCCAACCTTATCCTGGAAGATTATGTGCAGATAAATGCCTTGTCTGAAAACGGGATAATCTCTGGCCGAAACGTAACCATTGGAAAATCGACAATCATAATGTGCTCAGGGGTAATTGCCAACAAGGGTGTTGGCCTTGAGATAGGGGATTTCTCAGCAATTGGCGCTCAGTCTTTTCTCGGTTGTCAAGGCGGGATCAAAATTGGGTCAAACGTGATCATGGGGCCTGGTGTAAGAATCTTTTCTGAAAATCACAATTATGAAGATATCTCAGTACCTATTCGTTTGCAGGGGGAGACCAGAAAAGGTGTGGTTATTGAAGACAACTGCTGGATAGGCTCTGGAGTTACAATCCTTGGCGGCGTTACAATCGGAAGTGGTTCAGTGATTGCAGCTGGATCGGTTGTTACGAAAAACATACCGCCCCAGTCGATTGTTGCTGGAATTCCTGCAAAAGTTATCAAGAAAAGAAGTTCTAAAAATGAGGAAGGTTTATGCTAAATATTTTGCAAAAGCGCTTAGTCTTACTCCAACAAATTATTTTCAACAAATCTGTTTGTGAAGGTGTACCTCTGGGGTCATGCTTGGAATCTGTTTTTCAACTGTATGGTTATAAAAAATGGCGATTAAAGAAGAAACTTTATTTGGTCAAAGAGTCTGGTCACAACAAGGTCACAATAAACGGTGTAACCCATATGGATTGACCCGACCTGCAAGGTCGGCTCAATCCAATGTTCAAGAAGCCCGGCCTATTGGCATGGAATTTTATATATGGGTAATGGTTCGATATCTGTCAGGGGTGAACCGGCAGTG
>JBAYZR010000404.1:0-3201 GCA_041672425.1 Pedobacter sp.
ATCGATCCGCATGATCGGGTAGTCAGCACGTTTTTTGCGATTAAGTATGACCGCCAGACCGCTGATGAAGAGAGCCAGTGTGCCGAGCATAAAGGGCGCCCCGATGATGGCGCCGACGCCGATCATGTGACCGGCCTCTTTCGTGCCGAACAGGATCGCAATGATCGGAACCAAGGTTTCGGGAAGGGCGGTACCGACGGCTGCGAAGATGCTTCCCACTGCCCCGTCCGACAGTTTCATTTTCTTGCCGAACCATTCCAACCCATTTGTAAAGACCGTTGCCCCCAACAGGATGATCCCCAGGGCGACAAGTAATAGAATCCAGTTGAACATTTACATCTCCACCCTTGTGACAACCCCTTGCAGCTTGGCGGCCGGAACCTTGTTGAACTGCACGAAATTGGGGGTTAGTTTTTTAAGCGTTGAGAAGATCTTCCAGATTGGGTTGGCAGTAGCTATGTCCTCTATGCCGTAAAAAATAACCTTCTCGTTGATGCCGCTTTCCTTCAGTAGCTGCTCGATATCGAAGATTTCCATGTAGCCGGCCATGATCTCGAAGGCATCCAGTCCGCTTCCCAGACCTTGTTCCAGTCTGCTTTCCAGTCCATATGGCTCATCGGTACGGACTATGGAGATCAGTACATTACGCTCGTAGATGATGTTGCTGCGGATAATGCAGTGAACCAGATAGGGTGGAATAGTGGTCCATTCCTTGACGAAAAACAGGCCGGTGCCGATAATGGTGCGCCCCTTGCCATAGATCTGTTCGTAACTCATCAGGAATGTCTCCAGATCCAGTGGCCGCAGGGCGAGGTACAGGGCGCGCTGGCCTTTGGTCCAGATCAGTATGGAAGTCAGCGGGATTGAGGCCAGGATCAGCGACCAGTAGCCTCCGCGAGGCAATTTGTAGAGATTGGAGATCAGGAAGGCAACGTCCACCAGGGTTACGAACAGCGCTATGGGCACCTTCCACTTCTTGGTGGTACGGGAAAAAATCATGACCATCATAACACCGGTTATGGTCATGGTGCCGGTAACCGCCAGACCATATGCCGCAGCAAGGTTTTCAGATTTCTGGAAGATCAGCATCACTATGATCACCAGGCACAACAGTATCCAGTTGACCGCGCCGATATAGATCTGGGACTTGAGATGATGTGAGGTGTAATCAACCTTGAGTAACGGCAGGATGCGGGTGGTAATTCCTTGGTAGACTATGGAGAAAACACCGCTGATCAAAGCCTGGGAGGCAATAACCGTGGCCATGATTGTCAATACCAGAAAGGGGATGTAAAGCATGGGAGATTGAGACTGGAACATACCGAAGAGGATGTTCTTGGCGGTCGGATGAGTCATGATGAAGGCGCCCTGTCCCAGGTAATTGACGACCAGGGCAACGAAGACCAGATACCATGCACGTTTGACCGGTTTACGTCCCAGATGGCCCATATCGGCATAGAGCGCCTCGCCGCCAGTGGCGCACAGAATAACCTCGGAAAGGACAAAGAAACCGGACATTCCATTGTGACCAAGAAAGTTGATGGCATGATGAGGGCTAATTGCCAATATAATGTTCGGAAAGGTGATGATCGAGACCAGACCGGACAGGGTCAACGTTGCGAACCAGACAACCATGATCGGCCCAAAGGCCTTGGCCACCTTGTCAGTACCCTTGAACTGAAAGACAAACAGGACAACAGCGATAATCGCTGCGAAAAGGATCAACGTTGACTGGCTGAGTCCGCTCAGGGATGGGATTAGAAGAGAACCCTCCACTGCCGAGAGGATCGAGATGGCCGGGGTGATGACACCGTCCCCCAGGAGCAACGCCACCCCAAGGTAGGAAAGAAAGGTAATAAAGACCATCTGTCTGCCCGGTTTTATCATGCGCACCAGGATCTCGCGAAGCACTATGGTGCCGCCTTCACCTTTGCGGGACAGGCTCATGGCCAGAAGGGCGTACTCAATATTTACCAGTATCATCAAGGTCCAGACAATCAGGGAGATTATCCCGAAAACATTCTCCTGAGTCGGTTTGGTCAGTGCGATTATGACGGTCAGGGTATAGATCGGGCTGGTTCCGATGTCGCCGAACACCAATCCCATTGATTTGATGATGCCGCCCCAGAAGGAGTCGGTCTCGTCATGCTTCATTTCCATAGCCTCCGGATAAAAAACTTTTATACACCCGCAGGCTAATGATCTCAATCACTTTCTAGGTTGGCAGCTTGGGCCGATATCCCGCTCCTGGCGCACAATAAAAAAACGGCCCATGGAGAAAGCCTCCAGGGCCGTGACGCCTTGCGGTCCGGCAGGTAACTACATAATTTCCAGCAGTTCCACTTCAAAGGTGAGGTTTTCGCCCGCCAGGGGATGATTGGTATCAAAGGTAATGCTTTCGTCATTTACTTCTACAACGGTAACACCCAAATCTTCATCATTTTCGTTGGAAAGCACCAGCTCATCACCAACTTCAGGCTTGAGATCCTCGGGTAGCTCGCTACGTGGGACTGTGAATACCTTTTCCTGCTCATACTCGCCAAATGCATCTACAGATGGTATGACAACCGTTTTTTTCTCGCCTGGCGCCATCCCGATCAATGCTTCATCGATCTGGGGAAAAAGCTCAATCGCGCCGATGGTCAGCTCCATAGGCCCGCTTTCGCATCCGCATCCGCAATCATCTTCGCTGCAATCGTCTGAATCGCACTCCTCAGGGTTACACTCATCTTCAAGAGTGGAATCGAAAACCGTTCCATCTTCGAGTGTGCCGATGTAATTAATTTTGACCTTGTCGCCCTTCTGTGCCTGTGCCATGGTATAACCTTTCGTTGTGTAGTGTGGCTTTATAAAGCCGATTCCTATTATTTTTACAGGGTACGAGAGAATGAGGCTGACAGTCTACAAAAATATTGCATAAACAAGAGATAAAATTGATATTTCATGGCGCAAAAGGAGGCATGACACGTGGGAGATACCATGGAAGACCGCATCACCGAACTGGAAGTGCGTTTTATGCATCAGGAACATACCATCCAGGAGCTTAACGAAACCGTCTGGCGACAGGAGTTGATTATTGCACGACTGGAGCAGGGGTTAAGCCTGATCAACGAACAGCTGCGCACACTGGACCCTTCAGCGGCTCGTGACCCGGATGAAGAAGAACGTCCACCACATTACTGAACCAGGGTATGGCGGGCT
>JBAYZR010000405.1:0-3159 GCA_041672425.1 Pedobacter sp.
GTAGCGACGGCAGCGGCGGCAGCGGTTGCGCAGCCACATATTACTGTCTCGGTACGGGCTGCACGCCGACCACGTTGTACAGCGGTCCCGTCAATGTCTCTGCATCAACCGATATCAGGTTCTTCTCAACGGACAATAGAGGCAACAGTGAAACAGCTCAGACCAGTACGTTTACCATTGCCTCTGGTGCGGCACCAGTCCCGGCTTTGGATAAGATAGGGATTATCGCTGCCGCAATTGGCATGTTTTCACTTATTCGCAGGAGGCGTTATCATACCGATTAAATCAACTTTAAGGAGATGCAATGATAAACAAGCTGATAATTCTGTTTGCCGTACTCTGTTTTGGGAACACTGCTCATGCCGCGCTTTTTAACCAAGGCGATACTGCAACTTTGTGTACGTCTTTATCTTATATTGGTACTACAAGTTATATGGATGCTACATATATTACCTTTCCTCTTGGCGGTTATCCAATAGTCCCTGGAAATGGTACAATTACGGCCCCTCCGGTTCTTAACGCTGGAGATTCTTTTAGGATGAATTTATACACTAACCGTAGTGATGCAACCCCATACTTCTCAAGCATTATGAGTGGACCTGATAATGGAGGTTGGCATTTTATTTTTACCAGGCCGATGATGGGTGGTCCCATAATTGGTGACCCCAGCTCTTCAGTAACTTTCGGACCTTTGCTATGGGAAAATTTGGATGGAAAAATTACCTTAACAATGCTGTCTGGTTCAATGAGGTTAGATTCCTTGAATGTTCAGGTGTATACAGGAGGTCAAGTTTGGGCTAACACTCTTGCAGTTACGGATGTAACTCCCACTCCCATCCTTGGAGTCGCCTGGTTGATGGGTTCTGGGTTGATGAGTCTTGTCGGATTACGCAGAAGGAGGTTACCTATTCTTTGATTTTTGTCCATGGCTGTGAGGGTGAAAATTTTATTCCGGGGGTAGTTTTGGGGGTAACTTTAAAAAATCAAATATAAAATATACCGCAATTAAAGTATGTTGCATAAGAAGTTAGATTGACTCTCTCGCCACTTCTTTTTTCATTGATACAGTGCCCGTCAAATCCAGTTAACCAAACACATGCTCCCTGCCTACCCCTTTTTTTTCTGTATCAAATCCGCAATTGCTTCACGCGCCAGATTATCACAACGTTCGTTCTCGGCATGGCCGTTATGACCACGTACCCAACGCCATTCGATAGAGTGCTTACCGGCAAACACAAGCAGCTCCTCCCACAGATCACGATTTAACACTGGTTCCTTTTTGCTGTTTTGCCACCCCTTGCGCTGCCAACCCTCAATCCACTCGGTCATCCCCTTTACCACATACTGGGAATCAGTCGTAATACTGACACGACAGGGACGAGTCAATTGCCGCAGAGCCGTAATGACTGCGGTCATCTCCATACGGTTGTTCGTCGTGGCCGGAGCACTGCCACTAATCTCCTTTTCACTCCCGCCATAGCGCAAGATAGCTCCATAACCGCCTGGACCAGGATTTCCACTACAGGCGCCATCGCAGAAAATTTCAACAGGTGCGTTCTCAGGCTTGACCGACATATGCACCCTCTTCCTTCAGTAGTCCGGCAATGGCCTTCATGACTCGTCCTGCAATTAAGTGATGGGTTTCCTTGTTGTCTTCAAGTGCGTATAAATCACTGAAATCGAGGGGAGTTCCAAATACTGCCATGGCTGGTTGCCCGAATCCTGAGAGCTTCCACCTGTTTAAACCTATCAGTGCTACAGGTATTACCGTCGGGCGCGTATCATAGATGATCTTGCCGACACCTCGGTTCCCGGATCCCAGTTTACCATCTTTGTGGCGGGTTCCCTCCGGGAACAGCATCACTTTCTGATCCTGTAACAGGGTATTAATTGTCCGGTTGGCTTTTACATCCCGTTTGCGTCTGACCGGGAAAGCACCCCACGAGGAGTAAATCAGGCGCTGAAAAGGTTTTTCAAAAAGCTCCTCCTTGGCTGGAGCCCAGAGCATCTGGAGGGGGCGCCTCCTGATGACGGCCCATGGCAGGAAGATTGTATCATAGGCAGAAATGTGATTGGATGCCAGTAGAACTCCGCCTGTAGCCGGGATGTTCTCAGCTCCTTTTGTTACGAATTGATTTAGGGTTGATGCATAGAAGCCGACAACATAGCAGGAAAAGGTAACCCAAAAGCGTTGAAGAAATGATACATGCACGATTTTACCATCCTTGTAAGCTGCTCACACGCAGGTTGTCATCAATTTTTGCAAGGTTCTTATATCACTTTAGTCACTCCACGGCAATCGGGATGACCTTTTTATTAGTCGTTGTAAACCGTGCAGGTATTGGTATACTTTATTTTTGTCTCTCGGCTTACAAATCAATTGCCGCTCGTTGATGTGTTGCAAATGGTGGCAGACGACCGCATCAGTGATGGTAAAACCATGGCTGCACTCTTGAGATTGGATCTGATATGCAGAACACAAACTATCTGATCGGACGTCAACCGATCCTCAATCGCAATGAAGAGATCGTGGCCTATGAACTGTTATTCCGTTCGACGGGATCGCGGGATTCCGCCACTGTTCTGGATGCCTCCCAGGCATCCGCAAGTGTAATCATCAATACTTTGTCCGGTTTTGGTCTTGAAACGATTCTGGGGTCTTATCGAGGGTTTATCAATCTGGAACTGGATCTGTTGATGAGTGATTCCATCACGATCCTGCCAAAAGAACGAGTTGTGCTGGAACTGCTGGAAAGCTTGCAGGTAACCCCCGAATTGGTCGAGCGCTGTCGGACCCTTAAGGAAGATGGTTTTACCCTTGCCCTTGATGATCACGAATTTGATCCGGTTTACGAAGAGCTGTATTCCATTATTGATATAGTAAAAGTCGATCTGATTCTTTCACCGGTTGAACATCTGTCCAAAATGGTTGAGCATTTCAGTCCGTATCCGGTCAAATTGCTGGCCGAAAAAGTTGAGACCCGTGAAGAATATCTGCGCTGCCGTGACATGGGGTTTGAGCTGTTTCAGGGGTATTACTTTGCCAAGCCTTCAGTGATGGAAAAAAAATGCTTCGATGATTCCTTTGTGCACCTGCTTAAGCTGATGCGCCTTTTGAACGAGGACGCTGAAATAGATGCAATCGAGGAAGCCTTTCGT
>JBAYZR010000406.1:0-3146 GCA_041672425.1 Pedobacter sp.
CGGGAGGTGCAGTATGAAGCAACCATCAGGACAGGATTGTTGGACTGATCCAATTCAACGGCCTGCGTAAAGGATGTTTTACCGCCAATACAGTTGGACTGCTTGAAGGAATCGCTTCGTATATTGGAACGGCTCTGATGCGTAAAAAAGCCGAGGAAGAAAAAATAGCGCTTGAACAACAATTCCAGCAGACACAGAGACTTGAAAGCCTGGGTGTTCTGGCTGGTGGTATTGCCCATGACTTCAACAACATCCTGACTATTATTCTTGGCCACTGTTATATGGCTAAAGAAGATTACGATTCTGGAATTACCGACAAAGAGCATTTTCAGAAAATAGAAGCAGCCGGGAATCGTGCTGCTGACCTTTGTCGGCAGATGTTGACATACGCCGGTAAGAGCCCAATGCTTCAGACGCAGGTCAATCTGTGGCTGCTGGTTGATGAAATTGTCAAAATGCTATCTTCGGCAATCAAAAAGAATGTTACCTTTAAGCTCAATCTTAAACGAGATGTACCGGAAATAACCGGAGATACTGCCCAAATCCAACAGATTGTCATGAATTTAATCATAAACGCCGCCGAGGCAATTGGCGACAAAGAAGGGACGATCAACATTTTTCTTACAAAAACCACTATTCTTGAGGGACAAGCTGATACTGATTTTATGGGTAATGTCATTTCGGCGGGAAGATACGCCTGTCTGGTAGTATCAGACACCGGATGCGGCATTGATGAAGAAACTCAAAAGCGGATATTTGAGCCATTTTTTACTACCAAATTCACCGGTCGCGGATTGGGAATGTCAGCCATATTGGAAATTATCAAATCACATGGTGGAGCATTGCAGTTAGCCAGCCGCCCTGGCGTTGGTACTACGTTCACAGTATATTTTTATCTGTCTGCTGTTCCAAAAATTGCCGAAACCGCACCCCAAAGCAGCTTTCTCCATCTTGAAAAAGCCAAAGGAACAATTTTGCTGGCGGATGATGAAGAGGCACTTCGCATCATCGGATCCTCGTTGCTCAATGCAATGGGGTTTTCTACCATTATTGCAGCTAATGGTCTTGAGGCGCTTGAGTTGTACAGGTTACGCAGCGATGATATAGATCTGATCATGCTGGATTTGATCATGCCGAAGATGGGAGGTATCGAAGCCTATCATGAACTGCGCAAAATAGCGCCAGATGTTCCGATTATCATTTGTAGCGGTTATGGTGCGGAATCGGTAGAAGAGGTCATCAACAATGATATATATGCCAGGTTTATGATTAAGCCCTACAAGCCTGAAGAGATACGGAATGTTATGCTTGAAATGATGAATAATCAACTGAGGGAAGGCGCTTCCATATGATCGCGACTACTGCTTTGGAATCAATACAAGATAATGAAACGATTTTAGTAGTGGAAGATGAACCGGAAATACTTGCTATGCTTGTGCATATGCTGAAGAAGTTTGGTTTTACAGTATTCCCTTTCACCAGCGGCTCAGAAGCGCTGGAAGCTGTCCATTATCAGATTCCCGATCTGATAATGCTGGATATCACTATGCCGGAAATGGACGGCTATCATATTTGTAAACAGCTCAAACAAAACACCAACACCAAGGATATTCCGGTCATCTTCATGAGTGCTATGACCTCAACGGAAGACAAGATTAAAGGATTCAGTTGCGGTGGCGTCGATTATATCACCAAGCCGTATCATCCCGCTGAGGTACATGCCAGGGTTAAAACGCACCTCAGCTTGAGTGCGCTACGTAATAAACTCGAATATCAGAAACTTGTTGAAAAGAAAATACGGGAGGTTTCAGAAGCACAGCAAGCTACCATTTTTGCCTTGGCAAAGCTGGCTGAAAAACGGGATGATGACACCGGCGCTCATCTGGAGCGTGTGCGTGATTATTGCGAATTGCTGGCACAGCAACTCGCCAGGGATTCACCCTATGCTGATCATATCTCTGATAGTTTTATAGACTGTATCAAGCATGCTTCTCCACTGCATGACATCGGCAAGGTGGCGATTCCGGACAGTATCCTGCTGAAACCGGGTAAATTGACCTCTGAAGAATTTGAAACAATGAAGTCACATACCGTAATTGGCGCAGAGACCATGCAAACCATTTTCAATAAATACGCAGAAAACCCTTTTATCGGCATGGGGATTGAGATTGCTCTTTATCATCATGAACGCTGGGACGGTAAAGGATACCCTGACAAGCTGGTTGGCAATAACATTCCCCTCTCTGCCAGGATTATGGCGGTAGCCGACTACTACGACGCACTCAGGTCAGATCGTTGTTACAGGAAAGGCTTTGATTACAAAAAGGTAAAAATAATGCTTCTGGAAGAAAATGGGACCCATTTTGACCCGGAAGTAATCAAGGCGTTTCTGGCTCTTGAAGAGGAGTTCAGTCACATCATGGAGACGGAATATTCTGCATAATTATCTCACTTTTAATCTCACCACATCATACACCCCGCGTGGCGACCAACCCTTGGCCATCGAAGAACTGGTGGCCGGAATCGAACGGGGTGACAAACACCAGACCCTGCTGGGGGTGACCGGAAGCGGCAAGACCTTCACCGTAGCCAATGTGATCGCCCTGACCGGTCGCCCGGCACTGGTGCTGGCCCCCAACAAGACCCTGGCGGCCCAGCTTTACGGTGAATTCAAGGAGCTGTTTCCTGATAACGCCGTGGAATACTTCGTCTCCTACTACGATTACTACCAGCCGGAGGCCTACCTCCCCAGCAGCGATACCTTCATCGAGAAAGACTCCTCGATAAACGACGAGATCGACAAGATGCGCCATTCTGCAACCCGCAGCCTGCTGACCCGGCGCGACGTGATCATCGTGGCCTCGGTCTCCTGCATCTACGGCATCGGTTCGCCCGAGGCCTACGCCAGCCTGCACATCTTCTTCCACCAAGGAGAGGACTTTGGCCGCGACACCCTGCTGAAAAAACTGGTGGAAATCCAGTATGAACGAAATGATACGGATTTCCACCGCGGCGCCTTCCGGGTGCGAGGGGATGTGGTTGAGGTCTTCCCGGCCTATGACAACGACAAGGCGTTGCGAATAGAGTTCTTTGGTGATGTGATAGAGGCCATCAGCGAGATCGACCCGCTGAGGGGTGTCGTGCTG
>JBAYZR010000407.1:0-3134 GCA_041672425.1 Pedobacter sp.
ATCAAACCTTCGTGGATTATAAAACCTCGGGGGTTTCCGCGCATGCGCCACTGGCCGAACGCATGCGCCCTCGCACTATAGAAGAATTCATCGGGCAGGAGCACCTGCTGGGTGAAGGGCGCATCCTGCGGCGCATGATAGAGACCGACTCACTCTCATCCCTGATACTCTGGGGACCTCCCGGCTGCGGCAAAACCACCTTGGCCCACATCATCGCCGCTGAAACAAAGTCCCATTTCATATTCTTCTCGGCCATCCTGTCAGGTATCAAGGAGATCCGTGAAATCTTCCGCGAGGCAGAAGGCTACGCTGCCCGCGGTACACGAACCATACTCTTCGTGGACGAGATCCACCGTTTCAACAAGTCTCAACAGGATGCCTTTCTTCCTTATGTGGAAAAAGGTGTAGTCACCATTATCGGCGCCACCACCGAAAACCCCTCCTTTGAGGTCATTGCCCCACTGCTATCCCGCTGCCGCGTACTGACCCTCAAACAACTTGAACCACTCACGGTCCGCAATATCCTTGAGCACACTATGAGTGACCGTGAGCGAGGCCTGGGCAAGCTCGAACTGACAGCGGACCACGAGGCGCTGGATTTTCTGGCCGAACGGGCCGACGGAGATGCCCGCATCGCACTGAATACCCTGGAGGTGGCCACCGGGCTGTCGCTGAACAACCTCATCACCCTGGAAACAGTGCAGGAGGCGCTACAGAAGAAGGCTTTGCTGTATGACAAGGGTGGCGAGGAACATTACAACGTCATCTCAGCCTTCATCAAGTCCATGCGCGACAGCGCCCCGGACGCGGCCCTGTACTGGCTTGCCCGCATGCTTGAGGCAGGTGAAGATCCACTCTTCATCCTGAGGCGCATGATCATCCTGGCATCGGAGGATATCGGCAATGCCGACCCGCGCGCTCTGCAAATGGCGGTATCGACCCTACAAGCCTTCCAGATGGTCGGCATGCCGGAGGGACGCATCATCCTGGGACAAGCGGTCACCTATCTGGCCACCGCACCCAAATCCAATGCCTCTTATCTCGGCATCGACGCGGCTCTTGCCGAGGTACGCAAAAGCGGGGCCCTGCCGGTACCGCTGCATATCCGCAATGCCCCGACTAAATTGATGAAGGAGTTGGACTACCACAAGGGCTACAAGTACGCCCATGATTACGACGAGGGGTATTCCGGGCAGGAGTGTCTACCGGAGAAACTGGCTGGCCGAAAGTTTTACGAACCAAAAGGGCATGGTTACGAGAAGAGCATTATCGAGCGGATGGAGTGGTTGAAGAACAGGCAGATCAAAAAATAGCAGAATATATGCCACCGACAACGGTGATTTCAGGAGGGCAACAGATGAAACGACTTGCAATTCTTACCAGCGGGGGAGACTGTTCCGGTATGAACGCGGTTATCCGCTCAGCGGCGCGCACCGCTATTGCCAATGACGTGGAGATGATTGGCTACCGTAAAGGATTTGCCGGCCTGTTGAAGAACGACTACATCACGCTGGATACCAGGTCGGTTTCCGGCGTGCTTCAGCGCGGTGGCACCTTCCTCCAGTCGGCTCGTTCCCAGGAGTTCCGCACCGAAGAAGGGCGCAAAGTGGCTCTGGACAACCTGCTGAAAACCAAGGTCGAGGGGCTGATCGTCATCGGAGGGGATGGTTCGCTGAACGGTGCACTGGCGCTGGACCGCATGGGTTTTCCAGTGATCGGCATTCCGGCCAGCATCGACAACGACATCCCATATACCGACATGGCGTTGGGAGTGGATACCGCCCTCAATAACATCATCTATGCCGTGGACTGTATCAAGGACACCGCCAACTCCCATGATCGCGCCTTTATTGTGGAGGTAATGGGCCGCAATTCCGGTTATCTGGCCAGTATCAGCGCTATTGCCACCGGGGCTGAATTTGCCATTGTACCCGAGGTGGAATTCGATTTGTCGGAAATGTGCCTTCAACTGCGCCAGCGCTACGATGAAGGTCGCACCAATGCACTGATCATCATGGCTGAGGGCGCTGGACATGCCCAGGAGATAGCAAACTGCATCAAGGATTGCGCGGGCTTTGAGACGCGGGTTACCGTTTTGGGACACTACCAGCGAGGTGGCGCGCCAACGGTTTTTGACCGTCTGCTGGGCAGCCGTTATGGTCGAAAATCAGTAGAACTTCTTCTAAGTGGCGCCAAAGGGGTCATGGTCGGTCTGTCAGCCAATTCCCTGACCACAACACTGCTGGAAATGGTGGTAAACGGCGGCCAGAAAAAACTGAACGACGACCTGCTACGCATGGGCGACATCCTGGGTATCTGAGATGAAACGGAGCAAGCTCTATAGCGGGCGGTCACGCAAGACAGGCCTGCCACCTGGAACCTTGGTGCATATCGGCGATATTCCCGCCACTGGCGCAACCACCATCAGCAGTTTTGTTTACTCATCGACAGGTTGCCGGGAAGAACACCCAACAAAACTTGACCCGCGCGTAAAGACTTCAGGGACAACTGATGTCAGCTGGATCAATGTAGAGGGAATCCACGACGTGGAGTTGATCAATCACGTCGGTGACTCTTATGGACTCCATCCCCTGGTGCTGGAAGACATCGTCAACACCAATCAACGGCCAAAAATCGAGGATTACGGCGACTACATCTTCATTGTCGCCCGGATGATCAACTTTCATAAGGATCAGGGCATTGAGACAGAGCAGATCAGCCTGATCCTTGGCCCGGGTTATGTACTCTCCTTTCAGGAAGGGGTTGAAGGCGACGCTTTCGAACCGATCCGGGAACGTATCCGCACTGGACGAACCCGTATCAGGAACATGGGCGCCGATTATCTGGCCTACGCCCTGATCGATGCTATAGTGGACAGGTACTTTACCGTGCTGGAGGGGATGGGCGAACTGGTGGAGGATCTGGAAGAGGAGCTGGCAGCCGGTCCCACACAGCTGGTCTTGAAAAGGATTATTGCGCTCAAACGGGAGATTATCTTTCTGCGCAAGGGGGTCTGGCCGCTACGCGAGGTGGCCTCTACGCTGGAACGGGGTGAATCAAACCTGATCAGCAATGAAACCCGCATCTTCTTCCGCGACATCTATGATCACACCATCCAGGTAATCGACGGAGTG
>JBAYZR010000408.1:0-3121 GCA_041672425.1 Pedobacter sp.
TCGTAGGGGATGAATTAGAAAGCCAAAGATTTAGCCAATCCCATTGACTTTGAGTCAAGCCGACAGTCTTAAAAACAAGAGGGTCAGAAGACTTAGGACGTCCAACAGGTTTTACTGTAGTAATATTCTCTGAATGAATCACAAATCACCTCCAAACAAATCAAGCTGAAGAGAGGATGATTTCTTTTTCTTACGGTAACGGCCATCGGGAAGAAGTACAGTGTCAGAAAAGGAATTAACACTAGTAGGAGTAGAGAGACAATGAGAACGAAACGAAGGACGTCGAGGAAATAGCGGATCACAGGAAGGAAAGTAGTGAAAACGATTACAAAGTTGAGAACAACAAACGCAATGAATATCAAAAGAAGGATGAACCATAAAACCCCCATAAGTTATGTCGTACTTTACATAATATAGCTTATGGGCGATTTATGAATTTATTGATGCGTGGATCAGTATCGATATTGAGCAGCATAAAAAAGGTTCTCTCATTCTTCTCCCACCAGTCCGTATCTTTTCAGGCGATATTGAAGGGTCCGTTTAGAAACACCAAGCTTATCGGCGGCAATCCGCCGGTTATTACCACAGCTTTTCAATGTTTGGAGAATTGTCTCCCGTTCAGCCTCTTCAAGAAGAGAACCTTTATCTATTTCTGTTTCATGAGTATGGAAGTTTTCCTGGAAATCATTACAGGTCAAAACTCCTCTTCCCAGAATAACGGCGCGTTCGATGGCATTCTGGAGTTCCCTGATGTTTCCCGGCCATGGATACTGCAGTAGCATTTTCAGGGCAGCAGATTCGATACCGGAAATCGGCTTGCCGGTCATGCGGACAAATCGCCCTATAAAGTGATTAACCAGGGTGGCTATGGCATCAGTCCGGTCTCTAAGCGGCGGCAGGATCACAGGGAAGACATTTATCCGGTAGAAGAGATCCTCCCTAAAACGTTTTTCCTGAACCTCCTGGAACAACGAACGATTGGTGGCAGCTACGATCCGGACATCGGCAGTGATTTCCTTGTTGCCGCCTACCCTTTCAAAACGCCGCTCCTGGATAACGCGTAGCAGTTTTGCCTGAAGCGCCAGTGGAAGTTCGCCAATCTCGTCCAGGAAGATCGTCCCTCCCTGAGCCAGTTCAAATTTTCCAAGCCGTGCCTGGATTGCTCCGGTAAAGGCGCCCCGCTCGTGACCGAAGAGTTCGCTCTCCAGGAGATTTTCCGGAATGGCGGCACAGTTGACTGCCACGAACCCTGCATTCCTGCGAGGACTCAGGAGGTGAACGGTCCGCGCTACCAACTCCTTGCCGGTTCCGCTTTCCCCCTGGATAAGTACGGTGGCCTGGGTCGGAGCCCCCTCTCCTATCAGACGACGCACATCAGCCATGGCGTTGCCGACAAAAATCAACTCTTCCGGTGGCAGACCTGCTGACTCAGTCTCTTTGAGAGAAAGGTACTCACGTTCGCGACGACTCCCCTCAAGAGCCTTCCTGACCACGGTTCGCAGGGCATTGGGGTCTTTTAGTGGTTTGGTGATAAAATCAAGTACCCCTTCCTTCATGGCGTCAACCGCCTCCTCTATGGTTCCAAAGGCTGTCATGAGGATAAAGGGGGTTAGAGCCACGTCAGTCCGGCTGGCCCGAAACAGATCAAGACCGTTCATCCCCGGCAGTTTCAGATCAGACAGAACCAGGTCGAAACTTTCACGGCGCAGCTTCGCAATACCCTCTTCGGCAGATGCTACTTCGTGAACGTCCAATCCTTCGGCGCTCAGTATTTTCCGGAGAAGGCTCCGGAATGTATTGTCATCTTCCACAATCAGAACGCGGGGTTTCATGTAATGGTCACCTTGTCTCTAGCATTTTACTGCCGGTAGTGAAACACGGAAAACGCTCCCGTTTCCCTGTCTGCTACTCACGCTGATGGTTCCGTTCATCTCTTCGATATACTTTTTGCTTATGGCGAGCCCCAGACCGCTCCCTCTCGCCTTGGTCGTAAAAAACGGCTCGAATATTAATTCCTGATCAGAGCGGTTGATCCCTTGACCAGTATCGCTGATCGTAATGTGTATATGATGCGCTTCCCGGTCTGCTCCGATGGCAAGCACTCCTCCGGCAGGCATGGCCTGGATGGCGTTCTGAAGAAGATTGAGGACAACCTGTTCAAGCCTGTCCCTGTTTACCTTCGCTATCAGGTTGGCGCCGATGCTGCGAACAACCTCAATACCAGATTCCGCTGCTGCCGCATTTATCAGTCCAATCGCTTGGGAAACAACCTCGTCTACGGCTAACGCTGTCAGATCTAACGATTCGGTTCGGACAAAAACAAGAAGATCATTTACAAGCCCTTCCAGCCGAACTGCTTCCGTGACGATGTAACCGGCATACTCACGGCTCTCGGCATCCAACAGCTGCTCTTCCAGCAACTGGGCATAACCCTTGATTCCCGATAGAGGGCTTCTGACCTCATGAGCCAGCACCGCCCCCATGGCGCCAAGACGTGCGAGGTTTTCCCGTGTTGCCATATCAAGCCTATGGCGTTCCTCCCGGATACTAAAACGGTATAACAGTATCCCCATAACCCATCCGGCTAGAAGCAACAAAAAGATTACCGTCAAGCCGGATTGTGCACGATGAACAATCGCATCGGCCCGGTAGGCATGGAGCACCAGGCGCAATTTCAAGGCCTTACCAGGAAGGTGCAACGGCGCGATGAACTCAAAGACATCCTCTCCGGTTCCAAGGATGATCCTTTTTTCACTAAATCCCTTTGCCCCCAGATCCGGTGCCAGATACTGATCTTCAACATGTGAGCCGATCAGATCCGGATTTGTATGAAAGATTTGTACCCCGTTAGAATCAAAAACAGCGAAGAATGCCATGTCCGGGCTTTTCAGGCCACGTAACAGGGCCATGGATGGATCTTTAACAACCAGGGACTCGATGGTTTCTGAAAGTGATAGCGCCAGACCGCGTAGGCTCCCTGCAGCCACCGGGAGTGCAGACAGGTAGTTCTGAATGGCAACGTATCCCAGCAAGCATGACAGGAGAACTCCTGCTGCCAGCAACCAGATACCAAGTCTGCCAGGTAATTCCTTACTGCTGCTTGGATAGAACAAGTCCCTTC